>JAGWUU010000296.1 GCA_028868335.1 Sphingomonadales bacterium
CCGATCAGCGCCATGATCTGGTCGCCGTCGACCGTCTGGCCCTTTTCATCGACCACGATCAGCCGGTCGGCGTCGCCATCAAGCGCGATGCCGATGTCGGCGCCGCTGGCGACCACGCTTTCCTTGATGAGATCGAGGTGGGTGGAGCCGCAGCGTTCGTTGATGTTGGTGCCGTTGGGTTGCACGCCGACCGCGATGACTTCCGCCCCGAGTTCCCACATCGCCGAGGGCGCGACCTGATAGGCCGCCCCGTTGGCGCAATCGACCACGATCTTCAGGCCATCGAGCCGCACATCGTCCGGCAGCGAGCTTTTGACGGCGTGGATATAGCGGCCACGCGCGTCATCGATCCGGCGGGCGCGGCCGATCGAGGCGGATTCGGCCAGCGCCAGGTTCTGGTCAAGCATGGCTTCGATCGCCAGTTCGTCCTCGTCGGAGAGCTTGAAGCCATCGGGGCCGAACAGCTTGATGCCATTGTCCTGATAGGGGTTGTGGCTGGCAGAGATCATCACGCCAACGTCGGCGCGCAGTTCGCGGGTCAGCATGGCGATGGCCGGAGTGGGCAGCGGGCCGGTCAGCACCACGTCCATGCCGACGCTGGTGAACCCGGCCACCAGCGCGTTTTCCAGCATGTAGCCCGACAGGCGGGTGTCCTTGCCGATCACCACGCGATGGCGGTGGCTGCCGCGCAGGAAGCGGGTTCCCGCGGCCTGTCCGACCTTCATCGCGATCGCCGCGGTCATCACCCCGGCATTGGTCTTGCCGCGGATCCCGTCGGTTCCGAAATATTGCCTGCCCATCTGCGCCCCGTGGATGGTTGTTCCTGCGGAAATTGCTATGTCGCGTGGGCACGCTAATGTCACGCGCTCAAAGAGGTTTGGGGACCGAAGAATGGACGCGCGCGAGACTGCAACCGGCTTTCCAGAAATCCGCGTGCCTGCCGCCCTGACCTTTGCCGGACTGGTCCTGGGGTTCGCGGTTGGCATTGCGCTGAAGGACACGGCGACGCTCGGTTCCATTCTGGTCTTTGCCGAACCGGCGGGCAGCCTGTGGCTGCGGGCGTTGCAACTGACGATCCTGCCGCTGGTGATCGGGCTGGTCTATACCGGCATTTCGCAGACCCTTGCGGCGGCGGGCGGGGGCAGGCTGGCGCGGCGCGCGGTGGGAACCTTCGTGGTGGTGTTGCTGGGCAGCGGGGCCATGGCGGCGGTGCTGGTTCCCGCGCTGCTGGAGGTATTCCCGATCCCGTCGCGGGCGGTGGCGGCGCTGAGTGGCGGGACGGTGCAGGCCGGAAAGGTCCCCGGCTTTGCCGAGATTCTCGCGGCGATGATGCCGGACAATATCTTCGCCGCCGCGTCAAACGGAGCCATGCTGCCGGTGGTGATCTTCGCCTCGCTGTTCGCCGTTGCCGCGACGCGGATCGCGGAGGTTCCGCACCGCCAGCTTACGCTGGTGTTCGAAGGACTGGCGGCCGCAATGATGGTGGTGGTCGGCTGGGTGCTGATGCTGGCGCCGGTCGGGGTGTTCGGACTGGCCGTGTCGCTGGGCGCGAAAACCGGGGCGGGGGCGATCGGCGGCCTTGCCCACTACATCCTGATCGTTTCGGCGGCGGGGGGCGTGGTGCTGCTCGCCGCCTATGGCCTGGCGCTGGGGATGGGCGGGTTGCGGCTGGGGAGCTTCGCGCGGGCGATGCTGCCGGTCCACGCCGTCGCCATATCCACCCAGTCCTCGCTGGCCAGCCTTCCGGCGATGCTGGCGGCCTCAAGGCGGCTGGGCGTGCGCGAGGCGACCGCCGATTTCGTCCTGCCGCTGGCGGTGGCGATCTTCCGCGCAACCAGTCCGGCGATGAACATGGGCGTGGCGATCTATGCCGCGCACCTGACCGGGGTTACGCTCACCGCGCCCGCGCTTGCGGCGGGAGTGCTGGTGGCGTTTCTCGTTTCGCTGAGTTCGGTTTCATTGCCCGGCACGCTCAGCTTCGTTGTATCGGTGGGGCCGGTCGCCAATGCCATGGGCGTTCCGATCGCGCCGCTGGCCCTGCTCGTCGCGGTTGAAATGCTGCCCGACATCATGCGTACGCTGGGCAACGTGACCATGGATGTGGCGGTGACGGCGGCGGTCGATCGGCGCGGTGCCAGCGCCTAGGCTCTGACCCGCCTTACTCCGTCACGATCTCGCTTTCGGGAAACAGCGGTTCGCCGAACACGAAGCCGATCAGGTTGGGCCGTCCGATGTGGTGGAACAGGGCGGTGAACACCAGCAGGATCGGCATGGCCAACAAGGCTCCGATCACGCCCCAGATCCAGTAGAAATAGCTGATCGCGGCGATGATCATCACCGGATTGAGCGTGAAGCGCCGCCCCAGCACCGATGGCGTGACCAGGTTCGCCTCCACCGCGTGAAGGCACAGGTAGAGCGCTGCCGGAAGCAGGCCGTGGAACGCGGTGGAGGCGGTTCCCAGGCCAAACAGCGCCAGGATCGCTGCCATCGACAGCGGCCCGAGATAGGGCAGGAAGTTGAGCATGGCCGCAAGGCCGCCCCACATCACCGGCGCTTCGAACCCGAGCAGCTTCGCCCCGATCGCCACGATCACGCCGACGCCCAGATTGATGATGCCAACCGTGGTCATGTAGCTGGCGACCAGATCCTGCACCTCGCGCATCACCCGCGCCGCCTTGAGCCCGGCATGACCATGGCTGCGGTCATGGATCAGTCGTTCGCGCATCCGGATCCGCGATTCGATCAGGAAGAAGCCCATCAGCAGGCTGACCAGCGCCTCAACCACCACGGCCGGCGTGGCGAATACGAACTGTTCGATGACGTTGGGCCCGGCCAGCACGACTTCGCGGGCCTGGTTGTGACCCGACAGGCGCAGCAATTGCTTGTTGAGTTCGTTGAGCCAGCCAAGGTTGCCGCGCAATTGCGAAATGCGCTGTGCAACCCGCTGGGTCATCACCGGCAGCTGGTCGATCGTATCGAGCGCGGGCTGGAGGATCACCGACAGCAACACGCCGAACAGCACCACCGCAATGGCAAGCGCCAGGACCGAGGCAAGGACATTGGGCAGGCCGAGCCGGGCCAACTGATCGGCAAGCGGGGCGAGGATGATCGACAGGACCAGCGCTGCGGTCAAAGGCAGGAACACCACCGATCCGATCGACAGCACGAACGGCAGCGCCAGA
>JAGWUU010000297.1 GCA_028868335.1 Sphingomonadales bacterium
AGGTGACGCGAATGCCGGGCAGCGCCGCGGCGGCACAATGGATCGCCAACGCGCGGCGCTATGCCGGTACCGAACGCGCGCTGGATCTGATCGAAACCACGGCCCTTCTGGATCCGGACAAGTTGCGCACCGGCGCCGGGCAAAGCGTGCGCCAGCCGAGCCCGGCCGGCCCCGGCGCGACTGCAACGCGGTAACGGCGCGGGCTGGCGAGGTCAGGCCCGGAGGAGTTCGGGCAGCTCGCCCGACATGCCGCGCGCCTCGTCCATGAAGAACTTCTTGAGCCAGCCGCTGCGCTGGACCGCTGCCATGCCAAGGCGCCGCGCCGCGCTCGGCAATTTGCCGGGAATGCCGAACAGGCGAACGATCGCGTCGGTCGTCGCCATCACGGTGAAGCTGTCAAGGCTGCGCCAGCGCTCATAGCGCGCCAGCACCTGCGCGTCGCCCGGATCGAGGCCGAGCCGCATTCCTTCGACGAGGCATTCGACCAGCACGCCGACATCGCGCAGCCCAAGGTTGAGCCCCTGTCCGGCGATCGGATGCATTCCGTGGGCAGCGTCGCCAACCAGCGCGAGACGCTGGGCAACGATCCGCCCGGCGTGATGGAAGTTGAGCGGATAGCTCATGCGCGGGGCAGCCAACTGGATCGCGCCGAAGATGCCGCCCAGCCGCTCCGCCATTTCGCCGATGAAAACTGCATCGGGCAAGGCGATCACGCCCTTGGCGTCCTTCTCGTCGAAGGTCCAGACAACGGCGCTGCGATGGCGCCCGTCGGGCAGATCGAGCAGCGGCAGCAGCGCCAGCGGCCCGGCCGGGTAGAAGATTTCCCACGCCACCCCGCCGTGCGGTTTTTCGTGGGTGATCGCGGTAACCATCGCGCGGTGGCTATAGTCCCACTTCGCCGACACCAATCCCGCCTCGGCACGGGTCGGCGATTGCCGCCCTTCCGCGCCGATCAGTACACTGCCTTCGAGTACCCGCCCGTCACTGAGAGTTACCGCCACGCCATGTTCGCCGCGCTGACGTTCGACCGGTTCGACCCCGCTGTGCCAGGCAATCGCCGGTTCGGCGCGCGCCGCTTCGAACAGCGCGACGCGGATGTCACGGTTGGCGAACATCCGCCCGAGCGTGCCCTCGTGCGGCTGTGGCCTGAAGTCGATCCGGCCCGGCTTCATACCGTCTGTCACTGCAATCGCCTCGATCGCGCAACCCAGCGGATCGAGCCTGTCCTTGAGCCCGATGTTGCAAAACAGGTTCCAGCTCGCGGTCGAAATCGCCGAGGCGCGGCCATCGACCCCTTCGGCGGTGAGCTGTTCGGGCGTCGCCTTGTCAACGACGTGGCTGGTGATCCCCTGCCGGGCCGCCGCCAGCGCCAGGGTCATGCCGACCAGGCCACCGCCCAGGATTACGAGATTGCGTTTGTCGGTCATGATCGGAACCTAACCCCTGCGCGTGGCCTTCGGCAAGCTCGGGCGGAACCCGCCGAAGCCTGGGAGAGATACAGCAGCCGCTACTTCACCCGCTCGCAGGTGTTCCCGGCCCCGCCGTCCAGATCGAGGCAGCGTCCGTCGAACGTTCCTTCAGGCACTTTCAGCCCGATCAACGCGGCAAGGGTCGGGGCGATGTCCACCGTCTCGACCGGGGCGGGCTGCTCGAACCCCCGCAGGCCGCGCCGCCAGAACAGCATCGGCACGCGTCGGTCATAGTCGAAAGCGCTGCCATGGGTGGCGACGTACATGCCCGGGATCGGCTCGGGGATCGGCGTCACCGCGCGATCGAGCAGGATCACGACGTCGCCCGAGCGGCCCGGATCGAAGGAAGCGCGGGCCCGGTCCTTCAGCGACCAGTCCTGCGGATTGCCGCTGGGCAACGGGGCCTTGGCCAGTTCATCGGCGGTGAACACCGCCGCGACCTGAGGGTGCGCCCTGGTGATCGCGACCAGCGCCGCCACTACCTGCGCCTTCTGGGTGGGAGAAAGACTGCGGCTGACATAGAAGTCACCGAACATGCTGTCGGAATAGAGCAGTGGCCCGTCGCTGCTGGAGATGCCGGTCTTGGCGGTGATGGCCTTGCCCAGCACTTGCGGAGACAGGTTCATGTCGGCGCGGACGGCCCGGGGCAAGGCCTGCTCACGCTGGCGTTCAGGCATGTCGAGCCCGCCATGATCGGCGCTCAACATAACCGCGTAGTCGATGCCCCGCGCATCAAGGTGATCGAGCAGACGACCGATGTTCTTGTCCAGCTCGGCCATCTGGATGCACATTTCCAGCCCTTCGGTCCCGGTCGCGTGGCCGACATAATCGGTGGCGGAAAGGCTGACCGAAAGAATATCCGGCGCGGCGCCCTGGCCCAGGTCCATCTCGTCGACCAGCCGGTTGGCAAGATCGACCGTCGCCGCATCCATGCGCGGCGAAATGCGCAGGGCATCGGGCTTGTTGGGCTCCATGGCAAAACGCCCGGTGCCGAGGGTGTCCCTTCCAACGGCAACGGCGTGATCGGTCGAGCCGCACCATGCCGGGGCCATGATGGCCGGGGCTCCGCTCTTGAGCAGGCTTGCCAATTGCGCATTCTCTGCCACCGCGGCGGGCGCCAAATCGCGGCCCTTGAGGGTGACGAACTGGCCTCTCAGATACCAGTAGGCGGCATCGATCTTGTGCCCGCCCATCATCATCACGGCGCGGTCCTTGGCTGAAACGGCGACGTTGCGGGTGGCGGGGTTGGCAGCCTTCATCATCTCGCCCAGCGTCGGCACCTTGAGGTGGACGGCGGAGACGACCGGTTCCCTGCTGCTGCTGGCCGGATCACTTTCGTCCTCGGCGCAGTAAATCTTCTTTTCGGCACGCGGGGTAGAAAGGTCGAACCAGTTGTTGGCGATGATCCCGGTGCGTGACGGGTGCGCACCAGTCAGCAGCGTGGAATGGCCGGGGCAAGTTTCGGTCGCGGCGTGCGACTGGAAGCCGGAGGGGAACACCGCACCCTGTTGCAGGCGAGCGAGACCGGCGGTGTAATGCGAGCGGTACTGCGCAAAAAGGTCGGCCGAGTACTGATCGACCGAAATCGCCACGATCAGCTTGGGTGGCCCCGATGGCGCGGGCGCGGTAGCCACGGCATGCGGGCCAGCCGCGGAACAAGCGGCCAGGGCAAGCGATAGAGCCAGTGCAATCGGGGCGGTCAGACGGCGCAT
>JAGWUU010000298.1 GCA_028868335.1 Sphingomonadales bacterium
GGCTATGCGGTGCAGACCGCCTTCATCGGCGCGGGCGCGGTGGTGGGTTCGCTGTTCCCGTGGCTGCTTGATCATATCGGTGTCGCCAATCAGGCGGGGCCGGGGCAGATTCCCGATACGGTGCGCTATTCGTTCTGGGCGGGCGGTGCCGCGCTGCTCGGCGCGGTGCTGTGGACGGTGTTCACCACGCAGGAATATGCGCCCGAGACCATGGCCGGCTTCGGCGAGGCGGCGGAGGGTGAGGCTGCCGATCCGGGCCATCTTGCGCAGCGCAGCCCCGCCGCCGGCCTGCCGTGGATCGCCGCCGGGGGCGTGATCGCGCTGGCGGTGCGCGCTTTCGGGCTGGAGAAGGAAGTCTACCTCCTTGCCGCGCTGCTCGCCGCCTACGGGATTGCCAGCGTGGCAGCGGTGCTGCTGGCGCGCGGCGGTAAAAGTCAGTCGATGCTGGCCAGTATCGTCGGCGACTTTTCCGGCATGCCGCCGCTGATGAAGCGGCTGGCGCTGGTCCAGTTTTTCTCGTGGTCGGCGCTGTTCATCATGTGGATCAACACCACCCCGGTGGTCGCACAATACTTTTACGGCGCGACCGACCCGGCGAGCGCGGCCTATCAGGAAGCGGGCAACTGGGTGGGGGTGCTGTTCTCGGTCTACAACGGAGTCGCTGCCATTGCCGCGCTGCTCGTGCTGCCCAGGCTCTCCGCGCGGATCGGCAAGGTGCGCACCCATGCGCTGTGCCTGATTGCCGGGGCGCTGGGCTATGCCGGGTTCTTCGTGGCAGGCAGCGCCAACGCGCTGGTCTTCTGCGAGATCGGCGTCGGCCTCGCCTGGGCCTCGATCCTCGCCATGCCCTATGCCATCCTCGCCAGCAGCCTGCCGCAGGCCAAGCTGGGCATCTACATGGGGCTGTTCAACGTGTTCATCGTCGTGCCGCAACTGCTGGTGGCGACGGTGATGGGCTCGATCATGAAGGCCTTCTTCCCCGGCCAACCGATCTGGACCATGGCCTTCGCCGCGGGAACGCTGGTGCTGGCCGCGCTGGCGATGACGCGGGTGCAGGTTCCGGGGGAAGCCTGAACCGTCATCCCCGCGAATGCGGGGATCGCTGGCCACGCCATCTAGCCGTCGTTTCGATGAGGCCAGCGGTCCCGGGTCAAGCCCGGGACGACGCGAAAACTACCCGTCTCCGCGTTCCGCCGGGTCCTCGTGCAGCCACGCCGCGTGGCGTGGGGCGCGCTTGGTCTGGCTCCATTCCTTGAGCATGACCGGGGCCAGCTCCTCCAGCTCGGCGTACTGCGCCGGGGTGCCGATGTTGCAGGCCAGTTCCAGCCGATGGCCGTTGGGATCGAAGAAATAGATCGAGCGGAAGATGCCGTGATAGGTCGGCCCCAGCACCTCGATCCCCTGCGCCTCGATATGGGCCTTGGCGGCGAGCAGCGCCCCGACGTCAGCAACCTCGAACGCGAGGTGCTGGACCCAGGCCGGAGTGTTCTCGTCGCGCCCCATGGCAGGCTGTTGCGGCAGCTCGAAGAAAGCGAGGACATTGCCACCACCGGCATCAAGGAAGATATGCATGTAGGGATCGTCCTCGCCGGTCGAGGGGACCTTGTCCTCGGCGAAGGCGGTGACGTATTTCATGCCCAGCACGCGAGAGTACCAGTCGACCGTCTCGGCAGCGTCGTTGCAGCGATAGGCTACGTGGTGAATGCGCTTGAGTGCGGGTGGGGTGCTCATTCCGCCGCTCCTTCGACCTGAAGCGCCCCGCGCCGAAGCTGGTCGCGCTCCATGCTTTCGAACAGCGCGGTGAAGTTGCCTTCGCCGAATCCCTCGTCCTTCTTGCGCTGGATGAATTCGAAGAACACCGGGCCGATCATCGTTTCCGAGAAGATCTGCAACAGCAGGCGCGGATCGCCCTTTTCGGTCGAACCGTCGAGCAGGATGCCTCGGCGCTGCAATTCCTCCACCGGCTCGCCGTGGCCGGGCAGGCGTTCGTCGAGCATCTCGTAATAGGTCGCGGGCGGCGCGGACATGAAGGGAGCGCCCAGCGCCTTCAGCTTGTCCCAGGCGGCATAGAGATCGTCGCAGGCAAAGGCGATGTGCTGGATCCCCTCACCGTTGTACTGGCGCAGGAATTCCTCGATCTGGCCGCCGCCTGCCTTGCCTTCCTCGTTCAGGGGAATACGGATCTTTCCGTCGGGCGCAGTCATCGCCCGGCTGGTGAGGCCGGTGTATTCGCCCTTGATGTCGAAATAACGGATCTCGCGGAAGCCGAAGACGCGCTCATAGAACCCGCCCCAGTGAACCATCCGCCCGCCATAGACGTTGTGGGTCAGGTGATCGATCGTGTGGAACCCGGCGCCTTTGGGGTGGCGATCGACGCCAGGCTCGTAGGCGAAGTCGATGTCATAGATCGACAGGTCGCCGCCCGCTGATCCCTCATAGCGATCGAGCAGGTAGATGATCGACCCGCCGATGCCGCGGATCGCGGGCAGGTGCAGTTCCATCGGCCCGGTGCGAACCTCGACCGGCTCGGCGCCGCGCGCGATCGCAAGCTCGTAAGCCTTCTTGGCATCGCGAACGCGCCAACCCATCCCGCAGGCCGAGGCGCCATGTTCGGCGGCGAAATAGGCAGCCGGACTGCGCGGCTCGTAATTGGCGATGAGGTTGATGCCGCCCTGACGCCACAGCTCGACGTCTTTCGAGCGATGCCGCGCGATCCGCGTGAAACCCATCGCGGCAAAGACCGGATCGAGCCCGCCCTTCTCGGGTGCGCAGAATTCGACGAACTCGAAGCCGTCAAGGCCCAGCGGGTTGTCGAACAGGTCAGCCATGATCACGCGCTCCATCAATTTGGTTACACATGTAACTAATTTATGGAGACGATCGAGTCAAGGACTACCGCGTTCGTCGTTGTCGGCTTCAGGACGGGTTGCGAGTCAGTCGGAGGAACAGGTTGAGCGTCAACCGCCCCAGCCGGGGATCGGGTGAAAAGGCTGTATTGGCGTGGATCAGCCCCGAATGAAGGACATTTCCGCGCCAGATTCCCAGCCGCCCATAACGCGCAGTAACGCGGCCGATCTCCTCGTATCCAGCCATGCCGGATGCGAAGTACCCGCTCAGCCCTGCTGCTTCCTGACTGGCGCCGGCGACGAAGC
>JAGWUU010000038.1 GCA_028868335.1 Sphingomonadales bacterium
CCTCCGATGTCCACAGCGCGAGGCCCCGTGAATCATCGGGTTGAACCGGCCATTCCATGATCCGCGCAAAGGCATTCATGCAGCACACTCCCTCGCCACGGTCACGTCGTCGAACGGGAGGACGCGCATCGCCTCGCCCGCGCCGACGATCTGGCCCTGTTCATGCCCCTTGCCCGCGATCAGCACGATGTCGTCCGCGCCGGCTCCGGCTATCGCCGCGGCGATCGCAGCGCGCCGGTCTGCCACTTCACGCAGTTTTCCAATTCCCCCGTCGATGACCATGGACCGAATGGCGGAAGGGTCCTCCCCGCGCGGATTGTCGTCGGTGACGATTGCAATGTCCGCCAGTTGCGCCGCCACCTTGCCCATCTCGGGGCGCTTGCCCTGATCGCGATCGCCGCCGGCGCCGAACACCACGATCAGCCGCCCCGCGCAATGCGGGCGCAGCGCCGCGATCGCCGCCTCAAGCGCATCGGGCGTATGGGCATAATCGACATAGACCGGAGCCCCCGCGCGGGTGATGGCGGCCCGCTCCAGCCGTCCGCGCACCGGTTGCAGCCGAGCCAGCGCATCGAACGTGCGCGTGGGATCGCCGCCGGTAGCGATGACCAGGGCGGCCGCCACCAGCGCATTGGCTGCCTGATAGGCGCCGATCAGCGGCAGGTTGATCGTGCGCGCGGCCCCGTCGAATTCGATCGCGAGCGTCTGGCCAAGCTGGGTGGGGGTGCGGGCGAGAAGGCGGATCGCCTCCCCGCCCATCTCCCCCGCCTGCGCTCCCACGGTGAACAGGCGCAGCCCCCCGCTGCGCGCATGGTCCACGGCGCGTGACGACCAGTCATCGTCGGCCCAGATTACGGCGGTTCCATCGCGTTCGACCACTTCGTCGAACAACCGCATCTTGGCCGCGAAATAGTCCTCCATGTCCTTGTGGTAATCGAGGTGGTCGCGGCTGAGGTTGGTGAAGGCCCCCGCCTTCACCCGCAGCCCCTCGTTGCGATATTGCGACAATCCGTGGCTCGAAGCCTCATAGGCGACGTGGGACACCCCCTCGCGCGCCAGCCCGTGCATGTTGGCAAGGAACGTGACGATGTCGGGCGTGGTGAGGCCGGTCGACACACTCTCGTCGCTGGTGGTGACGCCCAGCGTGCCGATCGAGGCCGCGCGATGACCCGTCATCCGCCAGAGCTGACGCGTCATCTCCACGGTCGAGGTCTTGCCGTTGGTTCCGGTCACCGCAACGATGGTTTCCGGCACGGGCTGGAAGAACCCCGCCGCCAGCCGTGCGAAAGCGCGGCGTGGGTTGCTATCGGCGATGTGGATCGCGCCGCCCTGTTCGATCGCCGCCCTGGCCTCCGGCCGGGCTACCACGGCAACCGCGCCCGCCGTGATCGCGGCTGGAATGAATTGCTCGCCGTTGACGGCGGCGCCCTGAAAGGCTCCGAACACCGTGCCCGGCGCGACCTTGCGGTTGTCGATGGCGAAGCCCGTGACCGTCGCGTCCGCCCCGCCCGGCAGCGTAATCCCGGCAGCGGTGGCGAGCGCGGACAGCTTCATTCGCCTTCCCCGCTGCCGACCAGAGGAGCAAGGTCCGTAATATCCACGTCGCGGGTAGCGTCTGGCATGATCCCCAGCAGCGGTCCGATCCGCGGCACGACCCGCCCGACGATCGGCGCGGCGTTCCATGCGGCGGTGCGCTGTCCCGAGGTGGCGACGGTGCCCTGCGGTTCATCGAGCATGGCGATCACGACATAGCGGGGCCGGTCCATCGGGAACGCGGCCGCGAAGGTCGCCACCACCGAGTTCCGCCGATAGCCGCCTGCTCCGGGCTTTTCGGCCGAGCCGGTCTTGCCGCCGACCCGATAGCCCGCCGCATTCGCCTTGCGGCCGGTGCCAAGGTCAACGATCAGCCGCAGCAACTGGCGCATCCGCGCGCTGGTCGAGGCTTTCCACACCCGCCGCCCCGCAACAGCGTGACCGGGTTCAACCTTGAGCAGCGTGGCGGGCCGCCAGATGCCGCCGTTGACCAGCGCCGCATAGGAACTGGCAAGGTGCAGCGGCGTAACCGCGATGCCATGGCCATAGGACACGGTCATGGTGGTGATCCGCGACCACTGGCCATCGGGCCACAGCGGAAATCCGCGGGCCGGCAACTCGATGCCGGGGCGCTGGTTCATGTCGAGCGCGCGCATCGTCGCATTAAGCCGCGCCGAGCCGAGCTGGTCGGCGACCTGGGCGGTGACGATGTTCGAGGAATGGATCAGCGCCTCGGGAACGTTGAGCGAGGCCCCGAAATTGTGGCTGTCGTGAATCTGGAACCCGCCGATCTGCAACGGGTGGTTCGACTGGTAACGGCGCGACAGATCGGTCACTACCCCGGCGTCGATCGCCGCGGCAATGGTGATCGGCTTGATCACCGAACCCAGTTCATAGACCTGATTGGTAACGCGGTTGAAGATGTTGGCCTCGCCCGCGCGGTCGATCAGGTTGGGGTTGAACGAGGGCAGCGAGGCAAGGGCCACCACCTCGCCCGTATCGACGTCAAGCACGATCCCCGCCGCGCCTTTGGCCGCGGAATCGAGCATGCCCCGGGCCAGTTCATCCTCAAGCGCGCCCTGCACCCGCGTATCGAGCGACAGCTCGGCCGGTGCGGCGCGGGTGGCGGGATCGGTCAACCGCTTGTCGAACACCTGCTCCATCCCGACATGGCCGCGCCCATCGGCACCGACGAAGCCAAGAACGTGGGCCGCCATCGACCCCTGCGGATAGAACCGCTCAATCTCGCGCGGGAATTCCAGGGCGGGTTCGCCCAAGGCGTGGATGCGGTTGGCATCCTCGGGCAGGATGCGGCGGCGCAGGTAGCCCGGCCGCCCATCGGCCAGCCGCCGGGTCAATTCGTCAGCATTGAGATCGGGGAAGATTCTGGCCAGCGCCTCCGCCACCCAGCGGGGACCATGGACCAGCGGCGGGCCATCGCCGCCCAGTGCCGCGGGGTTGTACCACAGCGCATAGGCGGGGAAGGCCCGGGCCAGCGGCACGCCGTTGCGATCGACGATGTCGCCGCGTTCAGGCACCAGCGCGGCAAGGCCATCGACGCGGGTGGGGCTTTCCTCGAACAGACCGAGCCAGGCAATTCGCAGCAGCGCGATCAGTGCGATCGCGCCAAACCCGGCGACGACCCACAGGACGCGCCACTTGGCCATCAACAGAGTGCGCTGCCGCACGTTGACGAGTTCGCCCCGGCCGGAAGAAATTGCGGTCGAGACGGCGATCGAGGTCATTCGCGGGCAGCCCCCCGTTCATCGACCTTGCTCAGCCGGTCGCGCAGGTTCGCGGCGGTCATCGGCTTCTTGGGCGCGCCCTTGGGCACTTCGGCCGCCATCGCCTTTCCGGTCAGCGGCGAAACCATGGCAGGAAAACCGCCATCGTCGCGCGTTTCAAGCGCGCTGGCGACCCGGATCGGGCTGGGGGCGCCCGGTGCGCGCGGCTTGCCAAGGGCGGCAAGCTGACGCTCGCCTTCCAGGTACTGCCCGGCGGTCGGCGCCTGATAACCGAATTCGACCTGGTTGAGCGAGGAGAGCTGCTGCTGGTTGGCGCGCGTCTCGAACTCTGTCTCGAGGAACATGGTGTCCTGACGCAGGGCGACGATCTGGCGTTCGGTCAGCCGCACCCGGCTTTTCACCGCGTTGACCTTGAAGGTCAGCGCCAGGGTCAGCGCGCCGCAGGTCAGCAGCACGGCGGCCCAGCCAATCGAGCGCAGGCGATCACGAGTGAGGTTCATGCAGCCCTCCTTTCCCGGGCGGGAGCGGATGTGCGGATGGCGGCGCGCAAGGTGGCGGAACGCGCGCGCGGGTTGTGGAGCAGTTCGGCCTCAGAGGGGCGCACCGCCTTGGCAACATGATCAAAGGTCGGCGCGGCAGCGGGCGCGCCCTGCGGCAAATGGCGCGAGGCATTGGCAAGAGCCCCGCTGGCGTCGCGCAGGAACTGCTTGACGATGCGGTCCTCAAGGCTGTGGAAGCTGACAACCGCGAGATGGCCACCGGGGCGAAGCAGTTCCTCCGCCGCGCCGAGGGCAGCGCGCAGTTCGTCGAGTTCAGCGTTCACATGGATGCGGATCGCCTGGAAGCTGCGGGTGGCGGGGTCTTTGGGAGCACCCGGCCGGTGGCCGAGCGCCTTGCGCACGACCTGGGCAAGCTGCCCGGTCGTCTCCAATGGGCGGGCAGCGACGATCGCGCGGGCGACGCGGCGCGACTGGCGCTCTTCGCCATAGTGGAACAGCACGTCGGCGATCGCCGCCTCAGGAGCGGTGTTGAGGAAGTCGGCCGCGCTTTCGCCCTCCTGCGCCATACGCATGTCGAGCGGGCCCTGGGTCGAGAAGGCGAAGCCGCGCGCGGGCTGGTCGAGCTGCATCGAGGACACCCCGATGTCCATCACCACGCCATCGACCCGCGAAACGCCAGCGGCGTTCAGGCTGGCGACCATTTCGGAGAACCGGCGCGGGTGCAGGACAAGGCGCGGCGGTTCGCTCCGCGTTTCGGGCCAGTCACGGGCGGCGGCGATTGCATCGGGGTCGCGATCGAAGGCATGGACCATCGCCCCGGCATCGAGCAGGCGACGCGAATAACCGCCCGCGCCGAAGGTTGCGTCGACGATCACCGCGCCGGGTTCGGGCGCGAGGGCGGCGATCACCTCGTCCAGCAGAACCGGAACATGGGGAGCGGGCCGTTCGCCCTGAGCTTCGGAAAGGGTCACTTGCCCCCCTTCCCGCTGCGGGCCTTGGCGGCGAGATCGGCGCAGGCCTCCTGCGCATCCTCCCAGCCCGGTCCCATCTTGGCCAGTTCGTCAGGGTTCCAGACGGTGAACTGCAAGCCACCGCCCTGGAAGAAGATCGCGTCGGTCAGGTTGCCCAGCTTGAAGAAGCGATCGGGCATGACGAAGCGGCCGCTGTCGTCGAACGGAACCTGAGCGAAGCCGTAGAGCTGGGCAGCGCGCATCTCGCGGTCGAAATCGACGTTGCGTTCGAGCGCGATGCGTTCCTCGCGATCAAGCTCGGCTTCGAATTGTGCGACCCGACCGAGCCCGAATCCCGTAAGGCACTTCCAGCGGGGATGCTTGGTCAGGCACAGCACGCGCTCGCCCTTACCGGAATCGCGCACCGCCTTGCGGAAGTCTGGCGACAGCACGAAGCGGCCCTTTTCGCCCAAAAGCGAAAAGCCCTGACCGCTGTAGCTGATTGGCCGTGCCGCCTCCACCTTGATCCCGCCCTATTTCCGGATTGCTCCGGTCCCCGAAAAATCCTCCCCCGCCTGGTCGCGCGCCCTCGCGGCCAGCCCACCCCTTCGGGGTGCGACGGTGGAATTTGCATGTCGATGAAACGGTTCATTACCGCTGCTCCCGCGGGGATGGAAGGGAAAATTGCGGGATTTCGCGGGATAAGTTGGTAAATAATTGATTTATATATATTTGAATCCTGAAATTTGAGCGCAAAAGATCGCGCGTTTTCTCTTTGTTCTTCACGAAAATCAGCGAGTTAGCGCGCGACTCTGCCAGCGGGAGGAAACTCGTCCCGCAATTTCCCCGTTGCAGCCAAAATCAGGGAGTTGCGAAAGCCCGGTCGAGCAGCGCGGCAAGTGCCGTGGCCCGCTCGCCATCGGCATCCTCATGCGCCAGAACGTCGGCATCTGCGACAGCGGTGACCCGCCCGCGCCCCACCTGACACGTCGCAACCAACCCTTCGCCGTCAAGGGTACACGCGGCACCGGGCAAGAGAGCGAAACGGCCGGGCAGGTTGACCGGCACCGCAACCTTGCCGAGCGCGACGTTGCGTCCACCGAATGCCTGCCTCTCGTCGAACTGGAGGTCCAGTCCCCAGCGCCTGAGAATTGGCGAGAGCAGGACGACCGCCTGCGGACGACGTGGATCGCCAATGGCGAAGTCGGATTCCTCGGTCAGCGCCGGATCGGCGAACAGCAGCACCCGCCCACCCTTTCGCACCCAGGTATCGAGCGCGACGTTCTCGTCCGGGCTCAGGGGACGTGGCTGGGCGATCACCAGCCGGTGCAGCGGGCGCAGCGGGCTGGCCCCTCCCGGCGCGGAGAGCGTATCGAGCGCGATGATCCGATCCTTTCCGGCCAGGGCGCTCCGCGCCCAGTGCGGCGGCTGGTCCGTCCGAAGCATTCCGGCGACATCGGGCGCCTCGTTCCACAGGATCGGCAGGGTAGTGAACAGGCCGACCGGCCCGGCTTCCGCCTGCGCGCGCCCGCGCCACGCCATCAGAGCGGCGGCGAACACCACCAGCAGCGCGGCAATCAGCAGGCCGGGCTTGCGCCTAATGGGGGCGGACCGGCTGGCCCGATGGCGATGGCGAAGCGGCCTCGCTCGGCATCGATGACGGCACCACGCCGATGTCGGCCAGCGGATCGTTGGCCTTGGCGCTGGCGCTCGGCGAGGCGCTGGGGACGGGGCGCGTCCCTTCCTCGCTCAGCTTGGCGCGATCGTTGATGATATTTGCCAGGCCCACGATCAGAACGATCGCGGACAAGCCGAACAACCCCGCTTGCAGGCGCTGAACCGCCTGCGTGCGCAGATCGCGCACCGAGGGCGGGAGGTAGTGCTGCGGAGCCAGTGGCTCGAGGACCCGGCGTGGCGGTTGTGTAGCCATCGTGAGGGCATTGTAGCCGATCACGCAAGCCAGGGAAAGACCGGAAGACCCTTGGATTTCAGCCATTCAGGATTGTAGAGCGAAGAGAGGTAGCGAAATCCGGTGTCGCAGAGAATCGTCGCCACCCGCGCATCGCGTCGCCCTTCGGCAACAAGCTGGCGGCCAAGCGCCACGGCTCCCGCAACGTTGATTCCTGACGACAGGCCAAGGCACAGCCCCTCTTCCGCCAGCAGCCGCGCCACCCATTCAAGGCCCTCCTCGTCGGAGATGCGGAACTGGGTGTCGATCGGCGCTCCTTCGAGGTTGGCAGTGATCCGCCCCTGCCCGATTCCCTCGGCCACCGAATTGCCCTCGGCCTTCAGCTCTCCGCAGGCAAAGTAACTATAGAGCGCCGCGCCGTGCGGATCGGTCAGCGCGATCCGCACGTTCTCGTCGAATGCCTTGAGGCCGAGCCCGACCCCGGCGATCGTCCCGCCGGTTCCCGCGGCGCAGGTGAAACCGTCGACCCGTCCGCCCATCTGCTCCCAGATTTCGGGTGCGGTGCTTTCGATATGGGCCTTGCGGTTGGCGATGTTGTCGAACTGGTTGGCCCAGACCGCGCCTTCCGTCTCCTCCGCCAGCCGCCGCGAGGTGTGGACGAAATGCCCCGGATTGGAGAACGGCGCGGCGGGCACCAGCACCAGTTCCGCACCCAGCGCGCGCAGCGTGTCCATCTTCTCGCGCGATTGGGTTTCGGGCATGACGATGACGGTCTTGTAGCCAAGCGCATTGGCGACGAGGGCCAGGCCGATCCCGGTGTTGCCCGCCGTTCCCTCGACGATCGTGCCGCCCGGTTTGAGCGTTCCCTTCACCTCGGCATCGCGGACGATCCACAACGCGGCGCGATCCTTCACCGAGGCGCCGGGGTTGGCGAATTCGCACTTGCCCCAGATCTCGCAGCCCGCCGCTTCGCTCGGCCCTTTCAGCAGGACCAGCGGCGTGTTGCCGATGAGATCGAGAGTCGAGGTGCGCGGCGCGGGTGCTGTCATGCCGCGAGAGGTAGGGTGCGGCGCCACCCCACGCAAACGATTTGCGCTTGGGCCGGGTAAAGTTCCGTTCCAGCCTCTGGTCGGTTCACGACCGGTAGCGGACGCCCCTCCCCGGATCGGGGAGGAAGCAAGGCCTCAATCTTCGGTGGCGATCGTGACCTTGAGGCCGTCCAGCGCGTCGGTCAGGTGGATCTGGCAGCCGAGGCGCGAGGTCGCGTCGCGGTGGTCGGAACTGTCAAGCAGGTCGTTTTCGTCCTCGCTCATCGAGTCGAGCTTGTCGGCCCATTCGGGCGCGACATGGACGTGGCAGGTGGCGCAGGAGCAGCAGCCGCCGCACAGCGCCAGCATCTCGTCAAAGCCGTTCTCGCGGATGGCTTCCATCACCGAGAGTCCGGCCGAGGCATCGACCGTGGTTTCATCCCCCGCACGATTGACAATCACCAGCTTCGGCATCGCATCTGATCCTCATAGCCTTGCGCGCCCTTGCGCGCTTTGGCCGGGCTGCTACCCACTCGCCCGGGCTTTTGCAAGCAAGAGAGACGGGTGGAACAGCGATGGGGCTGAGCGCGGAACAGATCAGACAGGGCCTTGATGCGGTTGCGGCGATCGAGCCGGGCATTGCAAGAGCGCTTGAACTGGCCGGTTATCCCGAACCGCGCATTCGCGATCGCGGCCATGTCACGCTGATGCGCACCATCGTCGGCCAGCAGGTCAGCGTTGCCGCCGCCGCATCCATGTGGCGCAAGTTTGAGGACTTTGCCGGACCGGACCTGCCGCCCGAACGCGTGCTCGCCGCCGATTTCGACACTCTGCGCGCCTGCGGCCTGTCACGGCAGAAGCAGGGCTACATGCGGTCCCTGTGCGAACTGGTGGCCGACGGCCAGCTCGATTTCCATTCACTCCCGGCCGAGGACGAGGAAGCGATCGCGCTGCTCACCCGGATCAAGGGCATCGGCCGCTGGTCGGCGGAAATCTACCTGCTGTTCGCCGAAGGCCGCCCCGACATGTGGCCAGCGGGCGACCTGGCGGTGCAGGCGGGCCTGGCCAAGCTACTCGACCTTGAAGAACGCCCCACCGAGAAACGCACCCGCGAACTGGCCGAAGCGTGGCGCCCGCACCGCGGCGCGACAGCGATCTTCACCTGGCATTGCTATAATAACCCGGCGTTGTAGCCCGCTGAAAGCATCTGCGTCAGAGATTTGTGGTGCCGTGATCTGTTGTGATCGCCGCTGGGGCGCCCGATGTCGGAATGGTTGTCGTGTCCTGACGGTCCGCTTCTACACCGGACAATCCTCCGACCACATCGCCCGGCGACGTTCGCCCCAGACCCTGGCTCTCTCCGGCCTTACCCCGCGCGCAACACCCCGGCGCACCGGCATTGCCATAACAGTCCGCTGCTCTAAGTATTGCTGACAGTAGTGTCAGTATGATTCGGGGGAAGACAGCGATGGGCCGCAAGGCAATGTTCATTACCGGCGGGGGATCGGGCATCGGCCGTGCGGTGGCGCAGCGATTTGGGCGCGAGGGCTGGTTCGTCGGGATTGCCGACATCAACGAGGGCGGCGCGCGCGAAACCGCGGCCATGCTCCCCACCGGCGCCAGTTCGGTCCACAAGCTCGACGTGCGTGACCGCCACGCCTGGGACGAGGCGCTGGCCGCCTTCGCCGCGGCAGCCGGGGGGCGGATCGACGCGGTGTTCAACAATGCCGGGATTCCGCTCGGCGGCAATCTGGCCGACAACACCCCGGCCGAAATCGAGCGCTGCCTCGACATCAATCTCAAGGGCGTGCTGTTCGGCGCCCAGGCCGCCTATCCCTGGCTCAAGGCCAGCGCGCCGGGATCGTGCCTGCTCAACACCGCCAGCGCCGCGGGAATCTATGGCACGCCCGGCGCTTCGGTCTATTCGGCGACCAAGTTCGGTGTCCGCGCCCTGACCGAAGCGCTGGACGGCGAGTGGGCCGGGGGCGGCATCAAGGTCGCCAGCCTGATGCCCGCCTTCATCGACACGCCGCTGCTGGATCACACCGCCAACCAGGGCAGCAACCAGGGCATCCGCCAGAACGTGACCGAGGCGGGTCTTGAGATCACCCCTGTCGGGGAGGTGGCCGATGCGGCGTGGAATGCGGTCCACGGCAAGGCGCTGCACACCCGCGTCGGCAAGACCGCCCACCGCCTGGCCTTCGCCGCCCGCTGGCTGCCGGGCAAACTGCGCAAGGAAGTGCGCGCGCCGAAGGGCCTGGCGGGGCAGTAGCCGCTAGATCATCCCCTCGATCGCCCGCGCCATCGCCGCATCGCGGGTGGAGAGGCCATCGGCGTCATGCGTCGTCAGCGTGATATGGACGCGGTTATAGACGTTCGACCATTCGGGATGGTGATCGACCTTGTCGGCGTAAAGCGCCACCCGGGTCATGAAGCCGAAGGCGGCATTGAAATCGCCGAACTTGAAGTCCCGCTCGATCGCCAGGCCATCGTCCCGCAGGATCCAGTCGGGAAATTCGGCAAGCATGGCGGCAATTTCGGAATCGCTGAGGCGGTGCACGGACATGCTGGCTCTCCTTGGCAGAGGCGCTGCTTTCCCCTATCGCGCCCGGCCATGCAAGTGTGCAGTCTCGCCGCGAACGATCTGGCCTGTCGGCGCGGCGATCGTCTGCTGTTCCGTGGCCTGTCGCTGCGCCTGCATGGTGGCGAGGCGTTGCGACTGGTCGGATCGAACGGCATCGGCAAGTCCAGCCTGATCCGCATCCTTGCCGGACTGATGCCCGCCTACGCCGGATCGGTGGAGCGCGACGGTGCGGTGGCGCTGCTCGATGAGCGCCCTGCGCTTGACCCGCACCTGCCCTTGGGCAAGGCGCTGGGCTTCTGGCAGCGGATCGACGGACCGGAGGACAACCAGGCGGCACGGCTCGGGCTGGCCGAGCTGATCGACGTGCCGGTGCGCTATCTCTCCACCGGCCAGAAGAAGCGCGCCGCGCTCGCCCGGATGATCGGTCAACGCGCGCCGGTGTGGCTGCTGGACGAGCCGCTCAACGGGCTGGACGCGCGCGGGGTGGCGCTGGTCGAGGAGCTGGCGGCGGAGCATTGCCGTGGCGGCGGCATCTGCGTGATCGCCTCGCACCAGTCGTTCGCGATGACGGGGTTGGAGAGGCTGGAGCTGCATTCATTCGCCCCCTCTCCTGAACGGGAGGGGGAACTGTGAAGGTTCTCCTCACCCTGCTGCGCCGCGATCTGGCGCAACTGCTGCTGGGCGGGCGGCGCGGCGGGGCGACCCTGCCGGTGTTGTTCTTCCTCGCCGTCGCCATGCTCTATCCCTTCGCGGTCGGCCCCGATGCGCCGGTGCTGGCGCGGACCGGGGGCGGAATGCTGTGGGTCGCAGCCCTGCTCGCCGCGATCCTGCCACTCGACCGGCTGATCGAGCCGGACCTTGAATTGGGCCTGTTCGACCAATGGGCGATGCGCGGGATTGCCGAGGAGGCGGTGGTCGCGATGCGGGTGCTGGCCCACTGGCTCAGCTTCGGCCCGCCGCTGATGCTCGCCGCCTTGCCCGCTGCTGCGCTGGTCGGGATCGACGGGGCAAGTCTGCGCACCGTGGAACTCGGCCTGCTGGTGGGCACGCCGGGGCTGGCCGCGCTCGGCGTCACCGTCGCCGCACTGACGGCGGGATTGCGCGGCGGCGCGGCGCTAGGCGGAATGCTGGTGATCCCGCTCGCCGTCCCGCTGCTGGTGTTCGGCGCGGGGAGCCTGGCGACGGGAGGCGAGAGCGGGCTGGCGCTGTGCGGCGCGGTCAGCCTGGTGCTGCTGGCGATCGCTCCATTTGCCGGCGGGGCGGCGATCAGGGCTGGGCGAGGTTAGAACGGGTTCACGCAGAGAGCGCAGGGAAGAAAGCAGAGGCGCAGAGCAGCGGCTGCGGCAAAGCCGCCGCTACATTTTGAGCGTTGGGACAGGCGGATAGCAGGGATTGACGCGTTGAGCCTCCGGCTCAGAGCGGCATCTCTGCGCCTCTTTTGCTACTCTGCGCCCTCTGCGTGAACCCAATCAATAAGGCGGCTTATCCAGCCCCTTCGGACTTGCGGTAAAGATCTCGCATCCCGTCTCGGTAATCCCGATCGAATGCTCGAACTGCGCCGAGAGCGAGCGGTCGCGCGTCACCGCGGTCCAGCCGTCATCCATCATCCGCACCCCCGGCTTGCCGAGGTTGATCATCGGTTCGATGGTGAAGAACATCCCCGGTTTCAGTTCCGGCCCGGTCCCGGCGCGGGCGGCGTGGATCACCTCGGGCGCGTCGTGGAACAAGCGGCCGAGGCCGTGTCCGCAGAACTCGCGCACCACGCCGAAGCGGTGCTTTTCGGCATGGGCCTGGATCGCCGCGCCGATGTCGCCCAGCCGCGCGCCGGGCTTGGCCTTGTCGATCCCGATCATCAGGCATTCGTAGGTCACGTCGACCAGCCGCCGGGCCTTCAGCGGCACGTCGCCGACGAGGTACATCCGGCTGCTGTCACCGTGCCAACCGTCGAGCAGCGGGGTCACGTCGATGTTGATGATGTCGCCGTCGCGCAGCACCTTGTCACCCGGAATGCCGTGGCAGATCACGTTGTTGAGCGAGGTGCAGCATGAATGGGCATAGCCGCGGTAGCCCAGCGTCGCCGGGACCGCGCCGCCGTCCAGCGTCATCTGACGAACCACGTCATCGATCTCGCCGGTGGTGACGCCGGGCTTCACCAGATCGACCATGGCATCAAGGATTTCGGCGGCGAGCCGCCCGGCCTTGCGCATAGACTCAAAGGCGGCGGGGCCGTGCAGCTTGATCGTGCCGTCGCGCAGCACAGTCTCGTTATCGGTAACGGTCTGGTAGTGTGTCATCGGCGGGGCATATAGCGAATGCGGCGCAAAATTGCGAGGGTTCAGCGCACCGCCGCAAAGGCCGCGCGGTATTCTGGCCGCACCGCCTTCAGCACTGCCGGGGTGACGGGCAGCGTCACCTCATAGAATCCCTCCACGTAAGGCCCGGCTTCATAGGGGTTCACCAGCACGCCGATCCGGGTGAAATGCTGCTTGTCGGAGCTGCCGAGGATCACAGTCGATTCGGCCGGATCGATGCATTCGTCGAACATTTCGGTGCTGCCATGCCGGACCGGTTCGCCGCGCTTTTCGGCGCGCTGTTTGTCGAGAGCGGCGCAGAACGGCGCGCGGATCGCGGCGGAGAGCGCCTGTTTCGCGGTGAACAGGTCCAATGCCTCGCGCCGCATGTTTGCGGTCTTGTCCCACACCAGGCCATCGGCCCATGGATTGCCGTGCGCCCCGCCGGTAAAGCTCCAGCGCTGCGCCGATAGCGAGAGCCAGCCGGGCAGGTCGGTCACCACTTTCCATTCGGTCGAATAGGCATAGGGGTTGTAGTCGAACCCGTTCTTCTTCGCCTCGTCCCGCCCGTCCTTGGCCCCGGCGATCAGATCGGCCTTCTGCTTGGCGAGATCGGCGTCGAGCCACGCCTTGAGCGCGGGGAGCCTTCCCGCGGCTGCCGGGTAGGAGTAGGCGAACTGGTAAAGCGGCGTTTCCTCGCTCACCGCGAGCGCCGCTCCGGCAGAGGCGCTGGCACTTGCGCTGGCTGACGCCGCCATAGTCGGCGCCGAAGCCGCCGCCATGCCAGGCGGCGGAGCCTTTGCCTGCTCGGACGGCTGCGCGGCCTTGCACCCGGCGAGCGCCGCCAGCGAAATCAGGAGCAGACCGGGGCGCATCGTGACAATTCCTCTCGCTTGCACCGCCAAGCTGCGGCAAGGATAGCTGCACCATGACTGACAAGAATGCATTGATCCAGCCCGACAAGGGCCAGAAGGCCATCCCCATCCACCTGGTCGACAAGGCCGGGCTTGAAGCTTTCATCAAGACCCTGTCCGCCCCGCAGCGCGCCGCGGTGGAGGCACAGAAGTTCAAGGCGGAAGGCTATTCCCACGCGATCCTGCCCGATGGCGACGGCTGGATGGTCTGCGCGGGCGTGGCCAATGCCGAAAGCCTGTCGAGCTGGTGCATGGCCAAGCTGGCCGAGGTGCTGCCGCCGGGCACCTATCGTCGCGCCGGTGGTGATCTGGGACCGGCGTTGTTCGGCTGGGTCAGCGGGCAGTACCGGTTCGACCGCTACCGTTCCGACGTTGATCCCGATGGCCCGCGCGTGCTGCTGACCAAGGAGGCCAAGGCGATCGACGCTGCACTGGCCGAGGCGGCGGCGGTGGCGCTGGTCCGCGATCTGGTCAACACTCCGGCGGAGGACATGGGCCCGGCCCAGCTTGAGCACGAAGCGCAGCTTGTCGCCAAGGCGTACCACGCCGACATCAAGGTGACTTCGGGTGACGCGCTGGAACGCGGCTTTCCCATGGTCCACACCGTCGGTCGGGCCGCCGCGCGCAGTCATGCCCCGCGCATGATCGAACTGCATTGGGGAGATCCAAAGCATCCGAAGATCGCGCTGGTCGGCAAGGGCGTGTGCTTCGATTCAGGTGGGCTCGACATCAAGCCGTCATCCGGCATGTTGCTGATGAAGAAGGACATGGGCGGCGCGGCCCATGCCCTCGCGCTGGCCAGACTGGTGATGCAAAGCGGATTGAAGGTGCGGCTCCATCTGGCGATCCCGGCGGTAGAGAACGCCATATCCGGCAGCGCCTTCCGCCCTGGCGACGTGCTGCGCAGCCGCGCTGGCCTCAGCGTGGAGATCGGCAACACCGATGCCGAGGGGCGGCTGGTCCTTGGCGACGCCCTCGCCCGTGTCGGTGAGGAAGCGCCCGAACTGGTGATCGACTTCGCCACCCTGACCGGGGCGGCGCGGGTCGCGCTGGGGCCGGACCTCCCCGCCCTGTTCACCCGTCGCGACGAGACGGCCGAGCAGATGCTGACCTGCGGCAAGACCAACGACGATCCGTGCTGGCGCCTGCCGCTGTTTGACGGTTACAAGGAATACCTCAAGAGCGACATTGCCGATCTGGGCAACGCCGGGGGCAATGGCTACGCCGGAGCCAGCGTCGCGGCGATGTTCCTTGACCGCTTCGTGCCGGACGGCATCGACTGGGCGCACTTCGATACCTTCGCCTGGCGGCCCGCCGCCAAGCCCGGCCGACCCAAGGGCGGCGATGCCCTTGGCCTGCGCGCGGCATGGGGGCTGCTCAAGGAGCGGTATGGTTAAGGCGGCGGCGGCGAAACGCACCAACCGGGCACAGAGGCAATGGACGACTTGCTAGAGGGACCGAGCGGCGCTAATCGCCCGGTCTTCCGTTTCGAGGGGCCACTCGTCTTGCCAGCCAGCGCCATACCTGCCGAACAACTGCGCCTGACCGGGCCGAGCGAAAAGCTCGATGCGCCGCACTGGCCGGTGCGTGGCGATCTGGCGCATATCCGCCTGGCTGGGCGGGTGTTCGTGCCACACTATGCCGTGCCGATGGAACGCCAGGTGGTGCCATGCGGGGCCAAATTATTTGCGCTGAACAATCACGAATCCGAAGTGCGCGAAGTGCTTGGCGGCGGGACGCTGTTCAACGTGCTCGATCTGGCCGGTAACTGGGCCTGGGGCCAGGTTGGCGAGGATGGCTTTGTCGGCTACCTGCCGCTTGAAGCGCTGGAAGAGCGACGAGGATAGGCCATTCCCGCCCCTTCCCCCGTTCGTGTCGAGCGAAGTCGAGGCACGGGCGCGCCGGTGTCTCGACTTC
>JAGWUU010000299.1 GCA_028868335.1 Sphingomonadales bacterium
GAAAACCTGCCGCAGAACCAGCGCAACTTCCTGTCGTTCGCCGCATTGGCGCCTGGCATTAACGTGGCTCCCGGTGGCACTGCCCAGGTTCAGGCCGGCGCCGTCAGTGCTTCGAATACCAACGTTCTGCTTGATGGCATGAGCCTCAAGAACCTGACCAATCACGGCGGCGTGTTCGGTCAGAACTTCGGCCTGGGCAATCCCTTCCCCCAGATCGCGATCCAGGAATACAAGGTCGATACCCAGAACTTCGGTGCCGATACCGGTCAGGCGGGAACCGCCGTGATACGCGCCGTGACCAAGACCGGAGGCGACCAGTTCCACGGCTCAGCCTTCATCGAGTTTCAGCCCAATGCATTCATTGAGCAGCCCTATTTCGACAAGCTGGCGAAGGCGCCCAAGCCATCGTACAACCGCAAGCAGTTCGGCGGCGATTTGGGCGGCCCGATCATTCCCGGCAAACTGACGTTTTATGTGGCCGGCGAAGGCACGATCGAAAATCTGCCGGGCACGATCGGCAAGCTTGATCCAAGCAACCCTCCGGCGCTGGGTTATCCTGCCAGCGTGGTGAGCGCGGTTGCTGGCGTGCCGCATTCAATGGATTTCAAGCAGGGTCTCTATTTCGGCAAACTGACTTTCTATGCCAGCGATGCCGACACGGTAAATCTTGAAGCCTTCATTCGTCGCGAGAACAATCTCTCTGACATCGACACCAATGCCGCGTCCACCCACGGCCGCACGATTCTGACGCATGAGGATCGCTATCAACTGCAGTGGAAACACAGCGCCGGCGATATGCTCAACATGCTCAACCTGGCCTATGACAAGGCCACGCAATCGACACCGAGCGTGGGGACTGGTCCGGAGTACCTCCTGTCGGTCGGCGCTGCAGCAGACTTCTCGGCTGCGGCCCAGCTCGGCGCGCATTTCTTCACCCAGGGCGATACCCAAAAGCAGTTCACCATCAAGGATGACCTGACTTTGCGGCGCGGCGATCACACGCTGAAGATGGGTGGACAGGTCGCATTCTTCGATCTGTCGCGGTCGGTCAGCGACCATTTCAACGGCTCTTACTACTTCGCCAATCCCGGTTCGGCCGGCAGCTTTGATCCGGCCACGGCGACGCCTTACGGCTACAGGATCAATGTCCAGCCCACTTCAACGGTGGCGGCCAAGGACACGCAGATAGGTCTTTATTTTGAAGACGAATGGAAGCCTGACAACCATTGGACGCTCACCGCCGGGTTGCGCTGGGACTTCGAAAGCAACGGCAACAACAACAACTATGTCACCCCGGCCAAGATCGCGGCAGCGCTGCGTTCCTATGCGGGCTGGCAGGCGCGCGGGATCAATCCGGAAGACTACATTTCGACCGGCAGCAATCGCAAGCCGCAGTATGATGAGTTCCAGCCTCGTTTCGGGTTCTCGTACGATGTTCACGGCGATCGTGATCTCGTGGTGTTCGGCGGAGCCGGGCGGTACTACGACCGCACGCTGTTCATCGAAGGCGTCATCGAGACGCTGACCAACTCGAACAATGTCGTCACCGGCAGTTTCTGCACGGCCGCGGGCGTTCCGGCGGGCTGCATCACCTTCACCCCGGCGCTGCGTGATCCCACCGCGTTGCGCAATGCGGTGGCTGCGACCGGAAACGGCGGTAGCGTCTTCGTACTCAACAACAAGACGCGCGCTCCCTTCTCGGACCAGTTCGACCTCGGCTTCCGCAAGCGGTTGGGCGACTTGCAGCTTTCGGTGACCGTGTCGCACGTACGTTCGCACAACATCTTCATGTTCACCCGCGCCAACTTCTTCGAGAACGGCTGGTACACCCGGTTCGTTACACGCGATGCCGCGGGCAACGTCACGGGATGCACCAACGGCGGCGACAACTGGATTCAGGACAACAGCCCCGGCGGTCTTACCAACGGAAACGGAACGGCTGTCTCAACGGCTGTCTGCGCCGCGCAAAATGCGCAGCTCGCCGGATTCCAGGGCAAGCTCAATCGTGGCGCGAACGAGGGCAAGGCCGCCTATACGGCGCTTTACGTTACACTGAGCAAGCCATTTACCGACGCCAGCACCTGGGGCTTCAATTCAAGCCTGACCATCTCGCGGGCGCGCAGCAACGTTCAGCAGGAACTGAACAACGACGAATTCTACAATGGTGCGTCGGAAATCGGATACGGCTGGAGCGGGGTCAACGGCGTCCCGGACTGGAATTTCGTTACCGCGGGGAACTACCGCGCGCCTTACGGGATCATTGTGTCTGGCACGCTGACGCTCAATTCCGGTCCGCACTTCGGCAACATCATCTTCGGCGGGGCGCCAGACGGGGCATGCTGCTTCGCCAAGATGGGTGGGCCGCTCGATCCGAAGCCGTTCATCGCCTACAAGCGGCTTGATCTGCGCCTGGCCAAGACCTTCAAGATGCCTTTTGGCGAAGGGCATGAGCTGACGGTCGACTTCCAGGCATTCAATGTCTTCAACTGGCTCAACCGGACTTATTCTTCCTGGGGTTCGGGAGGAGGAAATCCGCCCTCGCTCATCGAGAACGGGCAGGTCGGCAACGATGCCCGCTCGTTCCAGGCCGGGATCAAGTACAAGTTCTGACCGCCGCTTCGGGTCGCACCAAAACGGCTTTCGTCGGGAGGATGGTTCGCTATCCTTCCGACGAAGTCATTTTGAGAGGGCGACGACGCGCCGATGACACCACGATTACTCAGGTTTGGTCATGCGGCGAGTCCGGTGGTGATCGTCGACGATTGCCTGCCGGACCCTGTACAGTTTGTCGCCGCCGCCGTGGCCATGGCACCGTTGCCATCCGCTGAGGGAAGCTATTATCCCGGGTTGCGTCGCGTGTTCGCGGAGAACGACCAGCCAGCCTGGATGATGACCACCGAATTGCTGGACAACGTGGCGCCCTACATCGCCGGGGCCTTCGATTGCGACGGCTTTACATTGACCGAAGCCAGCTTTTCACTGGTCACGCTGCCGCCCGATAGGTTGATCCCCGCGCAGCGCCATCCTCATTTCGATTCGACCGATCCGGACGTGGTTGCCGCTATCCTCTATCTGTTCGATGCCGGAATGGACGACGGAACGGCCTTTTACCGCCACGCCGCCACCGCGATCGAGGTTGTGGCCAA
>JAGWUU010000300.1 GCA_028868335.1 Sphingomonadales bacterium
AACTGGAATATCTCGCTCAAGACCGGCGAGGCGATGGGTGACGACAAGGGTTGCGTGCCGACCATCCCCCTCCGGGTCGATGCGGGACGCATCTACCTGTTGCGCGAAGCGGTTCTTGGAAAGCGCGCGGCGTGAAGGAAATCCGCACCACCTGCGCCTATTGCGGTGTCGGCTGCGGAATCCGGGCGACCGTCACCGGCGAACGCGCGGTGGCCATCAAGGGCGATACCGATCACCCCGCCAATTTCGGTCGTCTCTGCTCCAAAGGCACCCATCTGGGCGAGACAATCGGGCTTGAAGGCCGACTGCTCCATCCCATGATCGGCGAGCGCAGGGCGAGTTGGGACGAAGCGCTTGACCTTGCGGTTTCCCGAATGCGTGCCTGCATCGCCGAACATGGTCCCGACAGCGTCGCCTTCTACGTCTCGGGCCAGTTGCTGACCGAAGACTACTATGTCGCCAACAAGCTGATGAAAGGGTTCATCGGCAGCGGCAATATCGACACCAACAGCCGGCTGTGCATGGCCAGCGCTGTCGCTGCGCACAATCGGGCGTTCGGCGAAGACGTTGTTCCCTGCACCTACGACGATCTTGATGCGGCCGATCTGATCCTGCTGGTCGGGTCAAACACGGCTTGGTGTCACCCGGTCGTCTGGCAACGGATCGAGGCGGCTCGCGCGGCTCGAGGGACCAAGCTGGTTGTCGTCGACCCGCGCCGTACCGAAACCGCCGAGCAGGCCGATCTGCACATCCCGATAGCGCCTGACGGTGACATCGCCTTGTTCAACGCCCTGCTAGCGGAAATGAGGGAACGCGGGCTGATCGACCGGGGCTTCCTCAATGAGCGGTGCGTCGTCCCCGAAGGATACCTCGACAGCCTCACCACCCATCGGCCAGAAATCCCCTTTCCGTCGTTCGCCGCGCTGGCCGATCTGATCGCCGCGCGCCCACGCATGGTCACGCTGTTCAGCCAGGGCGCCAACCAGTCGCGTTGCGGCACCGACAAGGGCAACGCGATCATCAACCTCCACCTTGCCCTCGGCAGGATCAACCAGCCTGGGATGGGTCCGTTCAGCATCACCGGGCAGCCCAACGCCATGGGCGGACGCGAGGTTGGCGGCCTGGCCAACACGCTTGCCTGTCATCTCGGTTTCACCCCATCCGAACGGGCCGACGTAGCGGAATTCTGGAACGCGCCCAACATCTGCGCCGGACCCGGGTTGAAAGCTGTGGACCTGTTTCGCGCCGTCCATGACGGGCGGATCAAGTTTCTCTGGGTGATGGCGACCAACCCCGCAGTCTCGATGCCCGATGCGGCCTTTGTGCGCGAAGCCCTTGCCCGCTGCGAAACGCTGGTCGCGACCGACGTGATCGCCGATGCGGACACCGCCCGCCTCGCCCATATCCGCCTCCCTGCGCTCGCCTGGGGGGAGAAGGACGGCACTGTCACCAATTCGGAACGTCGCATCAGCCGCCAGCGTGCACTGCTCCCCGCCCCGGGAGAGGCCCGCGCAGACTGGGCGATCCTGTGCGATTTCGCGGCGCGAATGGGCTGGGGCCACGCCTTCGACTTTGCCGGACCCGCCGACATATTCCGGGAATATGCGGCCATGACCACGCTTGCAGCGACGCGCGGCAAGGCACTCGACCTCTCGCACCTTTCAACGCGTGGCGACGCCTTATACCAAAGCCTCGCGCCAGTCCTGTGGGGCGGCCGTCATCCATTCGCAGCCCGCTTCGGTCATGGGGACGGAAAAGCGCGGCTGATCGCCGTGGAACCACCTCACCCTGCCGCCGTGGCCCCCGATTTCCCGCTGCGACTCAACACCGGCCGCTATCGTGACCAGTGGCACACCATGACCCGCACCGGGCTCTCGCCAACGCTGTCCCAACATCGACGCGAGGCGTTGCTGGAAATTCATCCTGTCGACGCCGCGCGCTATGGGCTTGGCGATGGCGCACTGGCGCGGGTTATCACGGCGGCGGGAAGCGCGGTGTTTCGCACCTCATGCTGTGACAGCCAGCGCCGCGGCGACATATTCGTGCCGATGCACTGGACCGATGCCATGGCAGGTGAAGCGCGCGCCAATCGACTGCCGTTGTCGCAAACCGATCCTCTTTCGGGACAACCCGGATTCAAGGACACCCCGGTGCGCGTAGAACCAGTCATGGCAGACTGGCGCGCCTTCCTCGTTTGCCGCACGCCTGCGCCCATGCCGGCGATGCTGTACTGGAGCCGTTCGCGCGTGGCCGAGGGCTGGCTCCACGAACTCGCTGGCGTTGGCGAGGTAGCGATCGACATGTTGCTGCCTGCTGGCGAACGGCTGGAAGCGGCGGACGTCGCGCGCGGAATGCGGCGGATCGTCGTGCGTGATGCCAGCGATCGGCTGGTCGCCGCGTTGTTTCTCACCCGGTCGGGCGAACTGCCGCCGCGCGAATGGGTGGCAGCGCAGCTTGGCGCGGCGGCTGAGCCGCTTGAATTGCTCGCTGGCCGCCCTGCGGCACCGCAACCCGATCGCGGAGCGATAGTCTGCGTCTGTCACGGAGTTGGCGCAAACGACATCTCCGCGTCCGCTCAGTGCGGAGCAGGCACCGTCGACGCGGTCGGCGCTGCGACACTGGCCGGGACCAATTGCGGCTCCTGCCGCCCGGCGATCGCGCGGTTGCTCGAACAGGCAGCCCTAGGGGTATTGGAGGCGGCAGAATGAAACACGCACCAGCCTGTGAATTCCCGCGCGGCATGGTCTGGCTCGTCGGTGCCGGCCCTGGTGATCCGGATCTGCTCACCCGCAAGGCCGAGCGGCTGATCCAATCCGCCACGGTAGTCTTTCACGACGCACTGGTAGGCGCCGGCGTTCTCGAACTGGTCCCGGATCATGTCAGGCTGGTGCATGTCGGCAAGCGGTCCGGACGCCATTCCAAGGATCAACCGACAATCGACCGGATCATCGTCGAAGCCGCACTTGCCGGTGATCGGGTGGTGCGGCTCAAAGGAGGCGATCCGGCCATCTTCGGCCGTGCGACGGAGGAACTCCAAGCCTGTCACGCGGTCGGCGTGCCGATCGCGATCTGTCCGGGGGTGACCGCTGCCAGTGCCGCCGCAGCCAGTCTCGGTCGATCACTCACGCTTCGCGGTCTGGCCCG
>JAGWUU010000039.1 GCA_028868335.1 Sphingomonadales bacterium
ATATGATTGCCTGCCGAATCCACGAAATTCTGATACCCGGCGATGCCTCCCGCGGACGCGTAATAGGCATCATAATATTCCGCGTAGTCGGTATAGTCACTTTCCTGATAATCCTTACGGTCAAGGTAAGCGCCAGCATAGGTGACGTCCCAATTACCCAGTTTGCCTTCGATGGTCAGCGCGGCCTGGATGAAGCGGTCGTGGCGGCGTTCCGGGAAAAAGCGCTGAATCTGAAAATCTTTCAGCGATTTGTCGAAAGCGAAGGTGCCGTTTGCGCGCATTTCCTGATAGAGAATTGTGGGCGTGACGGTCCAGTTACCGTCAAGATCAACCTTGAGCGCGGCGCGGCCGCCCCAGGTGTCGGTGGTATTGTAATCCTTCTTGACGTAGGCCGCGTTGCTGACCGCGACGCCGCCATTGGTCGCGGGCGGACAGGCGGTCGGATTTGTTTCGGGCAGGAAGCTGCGGCATCCCGGGACGTTGTCGATGTAACCAGCGTCCTTCTGGTAGAAACCCACCACGCGCAGCGCCATGCTCTGGTTCAGCGGCGCGTTGATCATGCCTTCCAGCTTGCCGCCCCAACCGCCGTGATCGACCTTGTTGACCTCGCCATCGACGCGGCCGTCAAAGCCCGCCGTGCTCGGCTTGTTGGTGATGATTCGGATCGTGCCCGCTTCCGACGAGGCGCCGTAGAGCGTGCCCTGCGGACCCGAGAGACTTTCGATGCGGGCGATGTCGTAGATGTGGACGTCGAGGTTGCCGCCGATCGTCGTCACCGGCTGTTCGTCAAGATAGACGCCGACCGAGGGCAGCGAGCCCGAGTGGTTGCCGTCACCGCCCGATGCGACGCCGCGCATGTAGATCAGGTTCGAACCCGGCGCGCCGCTTGACTGGAACGACACCGAGGGGAGCTGTTGGGCATAGCCCTTGAAGTCCGAGATATTGAGTTGATCGAGCTTCTGCGTCCCTAGCGCCTGGATCGAGATCGGCACGCTCTGGAGGCTTTCCGAACGCTTCTGCGCGGTGACGACGATCTCGGTCGGGTCGACGTTGCTGGCGGCGGGAGCCTTTGCTTCCTGGGCCAGGGCCGGTGCGGAAACGATTGCGGTGGTGGTGAGCAGCGCCGTGAATGCGGCGCGGCGACAGTTATAGCGCATGCAACTTCCCCGTTTGCATTTTATCGATGGGAGACACTGATTCCGGACTCGTTCAGCGTCAAGCCACCAGCCAAAATCCGCTAACTATCGCACCTATGCGTTGCACAATTACCACGCTGGCGGAACGTCCGGATATTGCTCAAGCACGGGGCCCAGCGCATCGCGGAGCGGATCGAGGTAATCGGAAAACGGTTTCCAGGCCTCCGTCCCTTCGCGAAAGATCGGCTGGCGGACCTGTTCGGAACTCGGCGTCCGCACGGCGCGATCGTTCTCGTAGAAGGCCAGACACCCTTCCTCGAACGGCAAGCCGCAATAGGCGAGCAGCGAGCGTACCTGAGCCTCGGTATCCTCCACCATGTTTTCGTAGATCACCCGGTGAACCCGGCCAGGCAGCACCCGGTCGATGTGCGCCATCAGCCGAACATAGTCGGCATAGTAGCGCCCCATGTCGTCAAGGCTGTAACTGAAGCCCTGCCCCTTCGCGAAGTGCTGCTTGAAATTCGAGAAGCCGCAACTCAACGGATGGCGCCGTGCATCGATGATCCGGGCGTTCGGCAGGATCAGGTGGATAAACGGCACGTTGACCCAGTTGTTGGGCAGCTTGTCGATGAAGAACGGCCGGGCCGTCTTGCGTTGGATGCGGGTGCGCTGGAGAAATTCCTCGCCAAGACCGCGCAGGGCTTCGCCATCCAGGTCCGCCAGCGACTGCGGATAGGATCGGTTCCGCCGGACCAGCGCGGGAATGTCCTGCAGCTCGGTCGTCCCTTCGACCTGACTGTGGCTTGAGAGGATCTGCTCGAGCAAGGTGGAGCCGGCTCGCGGCATCCCGACAATGAAGACCGGGTCCGGCGCATCGCAGCCTTGCCCTGCGCGCGCGGCAAGGAACTCCGGCGTGAACGTCGCGATCGAGCGGTCGACCAGAGAGGTGATCAGGCCCGGGTCATAGTCGATCAGCGACCGGCGCAGCGCATTCCCGGCGGAATAGTGCGCGAAGGCGGATTCCGTCTGCTTGCGGTCCTCGAAGGCTTTGCCCAGCGCAAAGTCGATGTGGAACCGGTCGTCGTCTGCAAGGTCTGGCGCGGTCAGGGCCGCTTCCATCCCCGCGATGTCCGCATCGGTGAATTTCACGGTCTTGAGATTGGCAAGGCTCCACCAGGTTTCCCCCAGCGTGGGCATGATCTCCAGCGAGCGACGATAGGCGGTGACCCCTTCGTCGAGCCTGCCGACGGTCTTGAGCACATGGCCATAACTCATCCAGACGCGCGGCTGGTTGGGCGCGCGGGCCAGCACGTTCCGGTAAACTTCCACCGCATCGTCAAAGTCCCCCAACCGGCTGAGCGCGGCCGCGTGGAGATTGCCGAAACCGGCATTACCCGGCTCCTCCGAGATGACCCTGTTCAGTTCCTCGATGGCCTCGACCGCACGGTTCTGGCGATAGAGTACCAGTGCCAGATTGGCCCGGGCTGCGGTGAAGGCCGGGGACAATTCCAGCGCGCGGCGCAGCAGGTTTTCCGCGTCCTTGTTGCGCCCGATCCGCCCGGCCAGTTCCGCGAACAGGCGGATCGCGGCGACATCGTAAGGGTCTTCCTTGAGGTGCGCGCGCAACAGAGGCTCGGCGCGCGGCAGGTCATTGTCGTTCATCGCCATCGCCGCCTCGATAAGGCGGGGGTGGTACTGGCCGAGGCGTGAGAGCCAGGACTGGTCGGTTGCTGGAGTCATTGCCCGCGCAAGAAACATGGTGACGCGCCGGGATCAAGCGATAGGTTAAGGACAGACGATCGGGGAGACTGGTGTGGACGTCACCAAGGGACGCACTTTGGGGTTCTGGGCGGTGCTGGCGCTGTGCGTCGGCAACATGATCGGATCGGGGATCTATCTGCTTCCCGGCACTCTGGCTCCGCTGGGGTGGAACCAGCTCATCGGTTGGCTGGTAACCATCGGAGGCGCGCTGGCCCTGTCGGTGGTCTTTGCCCGCCTCAGCGCCAAGGTGCCGCGCGCAGGCGGCCCCTATGCCTATGCCGACGCGGCATTTGGACCTCAGGCGGGCTTCGTCACCGCCTGGTCGTACTGGGTTATGACCTGGGTTGGGAATGGCGCGATTGCCGTGGCGGTCGTCAGCAACCTCAGCCTGATCTTTCCGGCGATCGGCACGATCGAGGGTCTGCCCGCGTTGCTGGCTGTGGGCTGCGTCTGGTTGCTCACCCTGATCAACATCGCCGGCGTCAGGGCCGCCGGGCGCGTGCAGGAAGTCACGACCGTACTCAAGGTTCTGCCTCTGGTCGCGCTGATCCTGCTGGCGCTCTACCTTCTGATCGGCGGAGCCCCGCGTGCGCCTGATCCCGGCGTGACCATCACGTCAGGCCATGTCGCGGCGGCGGCAGCGCTGACCTTCTGGGGCTTCCTTGGCCTCGAATCCGGAACCGTTCCGGCGGACAAGGTTGACAACCCGCAGCGCAACGTACCGCGGGCGACCCTGATCGGAGTGACGCTCACAGGCCTGATCTATTTCGGCATTTCGCTCGCCTTCGCGCTCTTTATGCCCGTGAGGGAAGCCGCAAGCTCGCCCGCTCCGGTTGCCGATTTCCTCGGCCACTACTTTGGCGGCGGCGTCGCCCGCGTGGTTGCATTGTTCGCCGCGATCAGCGCCTTTGGGGCGCTCAACGGCTGGATTCTCGTCCAGGGAGAAATGCCCTGGGCCATGGCGCGCGGCGGGGTGTTCCCACGGTGGTTCGCCACGGAAAGCCGGAGCGGAACGCCATTGCGCGGACACATTCTGTCCAGCTCGCTGCTGACCGCCCTCACCTTGATGAACTACCAGAAGGGCATGGCGAGCCTGTTCGAGACCATTGCCTCGATCAGCCTCGCCGCCGGTCTGCTTGCCTACTTGATGAGCGCCCTTGCCGCCTTGAAGCTGCTTCCCGGCGAACGCGGGCTTGCTGCCGCCGCCGTGATCGCCGCGCTATTCACCTTGTGGGCCGAGTGGGGCCTCGGCCTTTCCGCGCTGGGCTGGGGAGCAGTGCTGGTCGTGCTTGGCCTGCCCGTTTACTGGATGGTCAGGACCGCAGGATCTTCCGGATCATCGGCCGGTCAGCAAGGATAGCGTGCGCGGCGTTGTGGCCGGGCGCGCCGGTCACGCCGCCGCCCGGATGGGTTCCCGCGCCACACATGTAGAGCCCCTTGATCGGGCCGCGATAGTCGCCGTGGCCCAGCACCGGGCGCGCTGCCCAAAGCTGGTCGATCCCCATCGACCCGTGCATGATGTCGCCGCCGATCAGCCCAAACTTGCGCTCAAGATCAAGCGGCGAATGGATCTGCCGGGCGATCACCGCCTGCTTGAAGTTGGGCGCATGATCGGTGACGGTGTCGATGATCAGGTCCGCCACCGCCTCGCGGTGCGTGTCCCAATCGACATTGGGATCGAACTGCTGGCAAAACAGGCTGGCGACATGCTGGCCGGGAGGGGCAAGGCTGTCGTCGACGGTCGAGGGGATCTTGATCTCGACGATCGGCTTCTTAGACCAGCCGTGCTGCTGGGCATCGATGAACGCCTGATCCATGTAGTCCATGCCCGGTGCGATGATGATCCCGGCGGTGTGGTGTTCAGCCTGCACCTTGCCGGGCAGGACCGTGAAATCGGGCAGCTCGGACAGTGCGACATTCATGCGGAAGGTGCCAGAGCAGGTCTTGAAGCCCTTGATCCGACGCTTGAAATCATCATCCAGATCGCCCTGATCGACGAGCTGGCGGTAGAGCAGCGCCGGTCCGGCGTTGGAGGCGACGATCGAAGCGGCGATCTCCTCACCGCTTTCCAGCTTCACCCCCTGGACCTTGCCATTGTTCACCAACACCTGCGCAACGGGCGCCTCAAGGCTGATCTCCACCCCCGCATCCTCGCAGGCGCGCGCCATCGCCTGGGTGATCGCGCCCATCCCGCCGACCGAGTGACCCCAGGCGCCCAGCTTGCCGTTGACCTCGCCAAAGACGTGGTGAAGCAGGACATAGGCGCTGCCCGGGGTCGAAACCCCGGCATAGTTCCCCACCACCGCGTCGAAGGCGAAGGCGGACTTGACGCAGTCGTTCTCGTACCACCCGTCAAGGAACTGGCGGGCGGACTTGGTGAAGATGTCGAGCAGGTCGCGCTGGACCGATATGTCCATCTTCGCCATCGGCCAGCCCTGCTTGGCCGCCGCAATCAGCGAGCTGACACCGCCGCCGACATTGGGAGGTATCTGCAAGCTGAGGTCGCGCAATACGTTGGCGACCTTTTCCAGCGCCGCATCATAGTGGGGATAGGCCTCGGCGTCCTTCTTCGAGAACCGCGCGAACTCCGCCTCGGTCCGGCCCGCAGCGCCGCCAAGCTTGAGGTAGTCGTTTTCGAACGGGAAGAAGTTGGAAATCGTCCGCTCGATCACGCGGTAGCCGTAATCGTGCAGCTTCATGTCCGCGATCACCTTGGGGCGCAGCAGGCTGACCGTATAGCTGGCAGTGGAGTTGCGGAAGCCGGGATGGAACTCCTCGGTCACCGCCGCGCCGCCGACGATGTGACGGCGTTCCAGCACCCGCACCCGCATTCCCGCCTTGGCGAGGTAAAAGGCGCAAACGAGGCCGTTGTGGCCCCCGCCGATGATCACTGCGTCATAGGTCTTGGTCATCGGAAACGGACTCCTTGTTTCGTCACCCCGGACTTGATCCGGGGTCCCGCCTGAAAGGTCGCGGGAGAGTAGCGGGATCCCGGGTCGAGCCCGGGATGACGGATATATGGCTCTATCTCTTGCTCCACCCCGCCGCGGGCGCGAACGGCTGGCGGGCTTCGGGTATCAGCGCCCGGACCTTCCGGGCAAAGCTGCGCAGGCAGACCTCGCTGCTCGCCAGTGGACCGACGCCGTAAGTCTTGCTGGCCATGCCCTGCTGGACGCGAGTGATCAGCCAGGTGTCCTCGGCATTGACCACGCGGTTGATGCGCCAGTTGGCGTAGCGCACCAGCTTCATTTCGCGGCGGCTGTCCGGCAGGCAATAGGCCACCTCGCGCAGGATGCAGGTGGTCGGGCTGATCGGCAGCCACTGCATGAAATCGATCTGGTCGGCGTAGATGTCGAAGGCCATGTTCGGCCACAGCTTGTAGTACAGCCAGCGGCCGTGCGCCTCGGCTGGCAGGTGATCGACCCGCGGCATGTGGGCGGCATAGAACTGTTCCCAGAAGTTCTGCCTATCGGTCCGCGCGACGTCGCCATAGAGCCGGTCGGCCCAGCCGTGCGCCTCGATGCGATAGGTCTTGCCGACAAGGCGCGTCAGCCCGTCATGCGCGACCGGGATGTGGAGATTGTCGGAATAGTTGTCGCCCACGTTCTTCCAGTTGACCGCGCGCGGGCGCAGCCGGACATCGCCCATCGGATGCATGTCCTCGAAACGGTATTGCGCCACCTCTGCCTCGAACGGCGCCATCATCGCGGCGACCGAGGGAAATCCGCCATCCTCAAGCCGCACGAAAACGAAGCCGTGCCAGATCTCCACCGCGACCGGGACCAGGCCGTTGTCCTCAAGCTTGAGCGTCGGGTATTCGCTCTTCATCGGCACCCCGCTGAGGCGCCCGTCATTCTCATAGGCCCAGGCGTGATAGGGGCAGACCAGCTTCCTGGCGCAGCCCGTGGGCCCCTCTACCAGCCGCATCGCGCGGTGGCGGCAGACGTTGGTGAACGCCCGCACCTGCCCGTCATCGCCCCGGATGACGATCACGCTTTCCCCGCAGTAGTCGATCGTGCGGTAGTCCCCGGCGTTGGGGACTTCATTGAGGTGACAAACGATCTGCCAGCTTGGCCGAATCACCTGATCCATCTCGAGCGCGAAAAATTCGGGGTCGGTGTAGATCCAGCCGGGCAGGCTGAAATCGGCGTCGGGATCGACGTCGACAGCCGCTATTTCCGCGAAGGCATGATCGAGTTTTCCCATGGCCGTACTACGAGTCCCGATTGCTTGTTGGACATTCGTACAACAAGTGATAGAGTCGTGCAAGTGAGCAGCAAGCCCGCCTTCAAAAGAGCAGAACCCGATGCCCGCCGCCTCAGCCTGATCGAGGCGACGGCGCGCGTTCTTGCCCGCGATGGTGTGGCTGGAACCAGCGTGCGCTCGATCGCGGTCGAGGCGGGAGTCTCCCCGGGACTGGTCGGGCATTACTTCCCCGGCATCGACGCGCTGATCGCGGCGACTTATGCCCATATCGAAGGCCAGGTGAGCAATGCGCTCGACGCTGCCGTGGCCGAAGCCGCGCCCACTCCGCGCGCGCGCCTCGATGCGTTCGTGACCGCCAGTTTCCGCGGGCCAATTGCTGACGGACAGTTATTGTCCACCTGGATCGCCTTCTGGAGTCTGGTCCGCTCCAATCGCGCGATCGCCCGCCAGCATGACGAACAATATGCCGCGTTTCGCGCGCGCGTCGAAAACCTGCTGGACGATTGCGGCCTTGCGCCAGAGCGACAGCGCAGCGCGGCGATCGCCATCACCGCGCTGGTCGACGGCCTGTGGCTCGAACTGTGTCTGTCGCCCCAGGCCTTTCGCCCCGACGAAGCCGGGGCGATCACCCGCGCCGCGCTGGACGCGCTACTTGCTTAGATCGGTGAAAAGGCTGGTGTAGAAGGCTACGGCCGGCTTGGTGTTGCGGAGCGAGATCCGCTCATTGAGCCCATGCGAGAAATCGTCCGAATCCTTGCTGAACACCGGACTTGCGCCGTAGCTCGGCACGCCAAGCGCACGATACCACATCGAATCCGATGCCCCCGATGCTTGCGACGGGAAGATCGGCGTTCCGGGCCAGGCCTTGTTCAGCGCCTTGTCCACCGCGGCAAGGAAGTCAGGCCGCATCGGCGAGGCCGGTGAGGAAATCGAATCCTCGCCTGAAATGGCCGTCACCTTCAGCCCCTGCATATCGGCGATCTTTTCAAGCTGCTGGCGGATTTCCTCGCGCGTGTGGCCGGGGAACACGCGGCAGTTGATGTTTGCCGTGGCGCGCTGCGGCAGTGCGTTCTGGGCGTGACCGCCGGAGATCATGGTGGGTACGCAGGTCGTCCCGACCTTGCCGACATAGGCCGGGTTGGCGCGAAGGGTCGCCAGCGCGGCGGCATCCTGCGGATTGGCGGCAAAGGCCTTCATCGCGGCGGAGAGCGCGGGATCCGTCTCGAACTGCGCCGCCTTCTCGAAATAGGCCTTCGTCAACGGGCTGATCTCGGCGGGGAAGTGGTAGGCGCCGATCCGCTCCACCGCCTGCGCGAGTTGAACGATGGCATTGACCGGGCGCGGTGCCGAGCTGTGGCCGCCCGGATTGGTCACTGCCAGTTCGTAGTCGTCGTAGGTCTTTTCCGCGCCTTGCCAGGTCCAGTAGAGTGGCTTGCCGCTCGCCTCCTCGAAAGTGCCGCCGCCCCCGTCGATGTTGATCACCAGGTCAGCATTCTTGAGTCGCTCGGCGATGAGGCGGCCGGTGTACATCGTGGTTTCCTCGTCGCCCGAGAATTGCAGCACGATGGTCCGCCGCGGCTTGTAGCCCGCCTTGCGCATGGCGATCAGGGTCGACGTGGCAAGCGCCGCATCGTACTTCATGTCGCTCGCCCCGCGTCCGAACAGATAGCCGTTCTCGACCACCGGCGTAAACGGATCGCGCTTCCAGTCGGCGGGTTTGGCCTCGACGACGTCGGTGTGCCCGGAAATGACCAGCGGCTTGAGCTTGGGATCGCTGCCGGGCCATGTCGAGATCAAGTAGGCGGTGTCCCTGACCGGAACGATCTCGACCTCGCTGTCCTTCCAACCCGCTGCCAGCAGCGCGTCCTTCACCACCTGCTGCGCTTCGGCGGTGCGATTCTGCGGACCGGCAACCGAACGGATCGCAATAAGGTGCTTGGTCATATCGAGAGCCTGCGTTTCCGCGGCGGCGGCATCGAGCGGCTTGGCCAGCGTCGGCTGAGAAGCGGCAAGAGAAAAGGCAAGGGCGGCGATGGCGGCACCGGCAAGGCGAATTGCATGCATGAAACGAATCTCCTCTGGGCAACACCTAACCACGCCCGCCACGCGCCGCAAAGGGGCAAGCGCTTAGTAATGCGTTTACTGCTCACACCTTATGGCCAGGCGAACAGGGCGTCGGGGGCACCACAATTCTCATGGTCAGCAGGCATGCCATGCTGCGCACCACCGTTGCGCCAGAGCTTCGCGATTGGGTCGCGAACCGGCTGATCAACGCGCACATCCGCATTCTCAAGCCAATGGTCGCGGGAACACTGCTCAACGCGGCAATCATCATCGCCGCCCTGATCGGAGAGGTCGACTCGCTCGAACTGGCGCTGTTCGCAGGTTCCGGTTGTGCAGCGGCGCTTCATCGCCTGTGGCTGGCCGAGGGCATTGCCCGTGGCCGCCGCCAGAAACGACCGCGCAAGATCATGCTGGCCTTTCAACTCAACAGCTGGTGGCTGGGGGCAACGCTGGGCAGCGGGCTGGCCCTGTGGATGCCATCGGTATCCCCCGGAGCGCAACTGTTGCTGACGGTTTGCGGGGTCACCCAGATCGCCAGCGCCGCCTATACCGTGCGGACCCTGCCGCGCTCGGCGATGGTCTATGTCGCCAGCCAGGCGCTGGGACTCGCGATCGGACTGGCGCGTGAGGGGACGCCGGCCGCACTCGGCGCCATCGCAGTCCTGCTGGTGGCCAGCGCGCTGCTGGTGCGCATGGCCTTCGCCGCTTGTGACCTTTTCGTCTCGCGCATCCTCTCTGACCGCGAACTTTCGGCAAGCGCGCGGACGGTGACGCTGCTGCTCAACGAATACGAGGAAAGCAGTTCCGACTGCCTGTTTGAGCTTGACGCAAACGACCGTCTCACAAGGGTATCACCCCGTTTCGCGGCGATCGCGGCCGAGCCGTCCGCCGCCCTGGAACACCGCGCCTTCGTCACCCTGTTCGCGTCGGGCGCCGGGCGCGATCGGCTTTCCGAAGCGCTGGCGCAGCGCCGCAGCCTGCGAGACGTTGCCGTTACGCTCGAAGGGACAGTCGGCAACGAGCCGCGCTGGTGGTCGATCAGCGGCCGCCCCTGTTATCCGCAGGACGAGGAAACGGTGGCCTTCCGCGGGATCGTTTCCGACATCACGTCGCAGCGGCTTGCCGAGAGCCGCGCGCAGTGGATGGCGCATTTCGATGCCCTTACTGGTCTGCCCAATCGCGCCTGCTTCGATCAGCAGCTCGATCAAATTCTGGCGGATCGCTCCGACGACGATCACGTCGCCCTGCTGCTGATCGATCTGGACCAGTTCAAGCATGTCAACGACGTCCACGGTCACCCGCTTGGCGATGCCCTCCTGCGCCACCAGGCGCAGCGGCTCACCGCCTGCGTGCATGACAGCGGGTTGGGCGGGGCCGCGCCGCTGGTCGCGCGGCTGGGCGGTGATGAGTTCGCGGTGGTCGTCACCGGGGCCAGTGCCTGTGATCATGCGGTACGCCTCGCCGAATATCTGACCGTCACCTTCGCCGATCCCGTCGCGATCGAGGGGCATGAACTGGTCAGCACCGCCTCGATCGGACTGTCGCTCGCCCCGTTCCACACCGAACAAAAGCCGCAGTTGCAATCCTATGCCGACATCGCGCTCCACGCCGCCAAGGGCGCCGGACGAGCGACCTGGGAAATGTTCGAGGCGGGGATGGACGAGGCTCTGCACGAGCGCCACGCCCTGGCACGCGACCTGCGCCACGCCATCGCCCGGGGCGAGCTGCGGCTGTTCCTTCAGCCGCTTGTCGAAGTCGTGAGCGAGGAGATGACGGGCTATGAGGCGCTGCTGCGCTGGCAGCACCCGCAGCGAGGGCTGGTGCCGCCCGACCTGTTCATTCCGGTTGCCGAGGAAACCGGCCTGATCGTGCCGATTGGCGAATGGGTCATCCGTTCTGCCTTTGCCGAAGCGGCGAGCTGGTCGCGCCCGGACACCATCGCAATCAACTTGTCGCCCGTACAGATCGGCAATGCCAACCTGCTGCCGGTGATTGTCAACGCACTGGCCGAAACCGGGCTTGATCCCTCGCGGGTCGAATTCGAAATCACCGAAGGCGTGCTGCTGCACAATTCCGAAGCGAATATCGGCGTGCTTAACCGCCTTCATCTGCTGGGCGTGAAGATCGCGCTCGATGATTTCGGCACCGGCTATGCCTCGCTGAACTATCTGCTGACCTTCCCCTTCGACAAGATCAAGATCGACCGTCGCTTCGTCTCGGAACTGGCGACGCGCGAGGAATCGCGGGCGATTGTCGGGGCCGTGATCAACCTGGCCAACCAGCTTGGCATGTGCACCCTGGCCGAAGGGGTGGAGGAACCGGCCCAGCTCAACACCCTCAAGGAGCATGGCTGCCGCATGGTCCAGGGCTGGCTATTCGGCAAGGCGCTGCCCTCGGAGGAATACCATCCCCGCCGCCATCCGCTGCCGGTGGCCGAAATGCCCGTGCGCTTGCCCCGCAGCCGCCGGGTGCGACGCTCGCAGACGTATTCAGGCCGGGTCGGCGTTCGAAACGCCTGAATTGGTTTGCGCCGCACTGGCGCGCGCCTGCCCCCCCTGCTAACCCGCCAATCGCCGGGAATGTTCACGAATTTCCGGGTTTCAGGAGATTCGCCGATGGGCTTTACCGCAGATCGTCTGCTGTTGTTCGGCGCCACTGGCGACCTGGCACAGCGCATGTTGCTGCCTTCGCTGTGCGCATTGCACGACGACAAGCTGATCGCCCCGGAACTGCGGATCATCGGCACCGCCCGGTCGGAATACGATGACGATAGCTACCGCGCCTTCGCCAGGGAAGCGCTCGAAAAGTACCTGCCCGATTTCCGCAAGCCCGCGATCGACAGCTTCCTGCCGCGCCTGTCGTACCAGACGCTTGACGCCAACGATGCCAGCCATTTCACCGACCTGTCGGACGAGATCGGGACCATCGACAAGGGCATGGCGATCTTCCTGTCGACCGCCCCCAGCCTGTTCGAGCCGACCATCGCGGGCCTTACCCAGGCGGGCCTCACCGGCGACAAGGTGCGCATCGGCCTCGAAAAGCCGCTCGGCACCGATCTGAAATCGAGCCGCGAGATCAACGACGCGGTTGCCACGGCTTTCCCCGAGGACCGGACTTTCCGCATCGATCACTACCTTGGCAAGGAAACGGTGCAGAATCTGCTGGCGCTGCGCTTTGCAAACATCATGTTCGAGCCGCTGTGGAATGCGGCGCACATCGAACACATCCAGATTACCATTGCCGAAACGGTCGGGCTTGAAAGCCGCGTCGCCTATTACGACGGCGCCGGGGCGCTGCGCGACATGGTTCAGAACCACATGCTCCAGCTCCTCGCGCTGGTCGCGATGGAGCCGCCCGCCAACTATGATGCCACCGCGATCCGCGACGAGAAGGTCAAGGTGCTGCGCGCGCTGCGTCTGGTTGAACCGGGCGAGACGGTGACCGGCCAGTACCGCAAGGGCGCGATCGATGGCCAGCCGGTCCCCGGATACGACGAGGAGCTGGGCAAGGATTCGGACACCGAAACCTTCGTCGCGATCAAGGCCCACCTCGACAACTGGCGTTGGAAGGGCGTGCCTTTCTACCTGCGCACCGGCAAGCGCCTGCCCGAGCGCATGACCGAGATCGTGATCCAGTTCCGCCGCGTGCCGCATTCGATCTTCGCCGGGGCCGGGGCGCTGACCCAGCCCAACCGGCTGGTGATCGGTATCCAACCGCAGGAAAACCTCAAGCTGACCATGATGGCCAAGGTCCCCGGACTCGACCGTGGCGGGATCCGCCTGCATCCGGTCGAACTGGATATCGACACCCCCGACGTCTTTGCCGGTCCCAAGAAGCGCATCGCCTACGAACGCCTGCTGCTTGATCTGATCGAGGGCGATCAGACTCTGTTCGTCCGCCGTGACGAGGTCGAGGCGCAGTGGGACTGGATCGACGATATCCGCGCAAGCTGGGCCGAACATGGACTGAAGCCCAAGGGCTATCCGGCCGGAACCTGGGGACCCTCGGCGGCGATCGCCCTTGCAGAGCGTGACGGGGTGACATGGCATGAGTAAGCTTCATCCTGCGGTCGAACGCGTCACCGCGCGGATCATCGACAATTCGAAGGACGGCCGCCGTCGCTATCTCGACCTCATGGACCGCGAGGCCGAGAAGTTCCCCGGACGCGGCGCGCTATCGTGCTCGAACCTGGCCCATGGCTTCGCCGCGGCGGAAGGCGACAAGCCGGCCATCGCCCACGGGCGCGGGCCGAACCTGGCGATCGTTACCGCCTACAACGACATGCTTTCGGCGCACCAGCCCTATGGTCGCTATCCCGAGGCGATGAAGCTCTACGCTCGCGAAATCGGCGCGACGGCGCAAGTCGCGGGCGGGGTTCCGGCGATGTGTGACGGCGTCACCCAGGGACAGGACGGCATGGAACTGTCGCTGTTCAGCCGCGACACCATCGCGCTCTCCACCGCGATCGCGATGAGCCACGCGATGTTCGACGGCATGGCGCTGTTGGGCATCTGCGACAAGATCGTCCCCGGCCTCGTCATCGGTGCCTTGCGCTTCGGCCACCTGCCCGCGATCCTGGTTCCATCGGGCCCGATGCCTTCGGGCCTTGGCAACAAGGAAAAGCAGAAGGTCCGCCAGCTCTATGCCGAGGGCAAGGCCACTCGCGCCGATCTCCTCGAAAGCGAGAGTGCCAGCTATCATTCGCCCGGCACCTGCACCTTCTATGGCACCGCCAACTCCAACCAGATGATGATGGAGATGATGGGCCTGCACGTTCCAGGCGCCTCGTTCGTGCCGCCCAACACCCCGCTGCGCTCCGCCCTGACACGCGCCGCCGTCCACCGCCTCGCCGCGATCGGGCGCGAAGGGAATGACTATCGCCCGATGGGGCGCGTGGTCGATGAAAAGGCGATCGTCAACGCGGTGGTCGGCCTGCTCGCCACTGGCGGATCGACCAACCACGCCATCCATATTCCCGCCATGGCCCGTGCCGCCGGCATCCATGTCGACTGGGAAGACATCGATGAACTGAGCGCCGTGGTTCCCCTGCTCGCGCGCGTCTATCCCAACGGCGCGGGCGACGTGAACCACTTCCACGCCGCCGGCGGGATGGGGTTCGTGGTGCGCGAACTGGTCGGCGCAGGGCTGGCCCATGGCGACATCCTGACCGTGGCCGAAGGCGGCATGGCCGCCTACGCCGAGGAGCCGGTTCTGGAAGGCGACGCACTGGTCTGGAGCCCGGCACCGGCCGAAAGCGGTGACGAGGCGATGCTCCGCCCGGTGGGCGAGGCCTTCCAGGCCGACGGCGGGATGCGACTGGTGAAGGGCAACCTCGGCCGCGCCACCTTCAAGACCAGCGCGGTCGATCCCGATCGCTGGACGATTGAGGCGCCCTGCCGGGTGTTCGAAACCCAGGAAGACGTGCAGGCCGCCTTCAAGGCGGGCGAACTCAACGGCGACGTCATCGTCGTCGTGCGTTTCCAGGGACCGCGCGCCAATGGCATGCCCGAACTGCACAAGCTGACCCCACCGCTGGGCGTACTGCAGGATCGTGGACACAAGGTTGCGCTCGTCACCGACGGGCGGATGAGCGGCGCGTCGGGCAAGGTGCCCGCCGCGATCCACGTCACGCCGGAGGCGCTGGCGGGTGGCGCGCTGGCCTACCTGCGCGATGGGGACACGGTACGACTCTGCGCGCGTACCGGCACTCTGGAGGTGCTGGCGGACATCTCGCACCGCGAAGCCGCTGTTCCCCCGGTCGCGGAAAAGGGTATGGGGCGCGAACTGTTCGCCATGTTCAGACGCCATGCCGATGGGGCTGAGCGCGGCGGATCGGCCATGCTGGCGGAGGCCGGTTTGTGAGGAGCGTGATAGGGTTATGAGCACCGATCTCGTCACTGTCGACATTGGCGGCACCCATGCCCGCTTCGCGCTGGCCACTATCGCAGACGGCGGCGCGATCGAACTGGGCGAGCCGATCACGCTCCACACCAAGGATCACGCCAGCTTCCAGACCGCCTGGGAAGATTTCGCCCGCATGCAGGGCGGCAAGCTGCCCCCCGCGATCGCCATCGCCATCGCCGGGCCGGTGGGCGGTGAGGTGATCCGCTTCACCAACAACCCGTGGATCATCCGTCC
>JAGWUU010000301.1 GCA_028868335.1 Sphingomonadales bacterium
CTTCGAGATGGCCCCGTTCGATGCCGCCACGGTGGCTCTGGCGAAGATCGCCGCGGCGCTGACCAAGGAAGGCTCGCTGGTCTCGGTCGCCGGCGGCGGCGACACTGTCGCCGCGCTGAACCACGCCGGGGTGGCCGAGGATTTCAGCTATATCTCAACCGCTGGCGGCGCTTTCCTCGAATGGATGGAAGGCAAGGAGCTGCCGGGCGTGGTGGCGCTCCAGACAGTCTGAAGAAAAGCCGACGGGCGAGGTTGCGGCAACGCAGCATCGCCGCTATGCGCGCCGCATTACATACGTATGCAATTCATGATGCAAGGACAGGGACCCATCCGATGAACACTGCCGACATGACCGCAAAGATGGCCGCCGGAAACGGCTTTATCGCAGCTCTCGATCAGTCGGGTGGTTCGACGCCCAAGGCGCTCGCAGGATATGGCGTGGGCGAAGATGCCTGGACCAACGAAGCGGAAATGTTCGACCTGATCCACGCCATGCGCGAACGGATCATCACTTCGCCCGCCTTTGACGGCAGCAAAGTGATCGGCGCGATCCTGTTCGAACGGACCATGGACGGCACCGCTGGCGGCAAGCCGGTTCCTGCCGCCCTGATCGAGAAGGGCATCGTTCCCTTCATCAAGATCGACAAGGGCCTGGAAGCCGAAGAAAACGGCGTGCAGCTGATGAAGCCGATGCCGGAACTGGACGCGCTGCTGAGCCGTTCGAAGGCACTGGGCGTCTATGGCACCAAGGAACGCTCGGTCATCAATTCGGCCAACCGCGACGGCATTGCCGCCGTGGTCAAGCAGCAGTTCGAAGTGGGCCAGCAGGTCCTCTCGCACGGGATGATGCCGATCATCGAACCGGAAGTGAACATCAAGAGCGAAACCCGCGCCGAATGCGACGCGATCCTGCTCGACGAGATCCTGAAGAACCTCGATGCCCTGCCGGAAGGCCAGCAGGTCATGCTCAAGCTTTCGCTGCCGGTGGTTGCCGGCACCTTCGATCCGCTGGTCGCCCACCCCAGGGTGCTGCGCGTCGTGGCGCTATCGGGTGGCTACAAGCGCCCCGAGGCCTGCGTCGAACTCGCCCGCAACAAGGGCATCATTGCCAGCTTCAGCCGCGCCTTGCTCGAAGACCTCCGCTTCGACATGAGCGACGGCGAATTCGACGCTGCCCTCGGCGCGGCGATCGACGAAATCTACAAGGCGTCGACCGTCAAGACGAGCTGAGGAGCGGGCGCTTGCCGCACTGGATCACGGTCGATGACCGGATGCAGCGCGGCTACCGCTATGCGCTGACCGCACCGGAAGGACGCGGCTTCGATCCGCTGTTTTCTCCCGAACTGACTCCATCGGAAATGCTGGCGCTGGGCGTGTTCGGCGGCTGCTACCTGACCGATTGCCGGGCAGAATTTCCGGTCGATTGGTTTGCCTCGGCGCGCCTGTCGCCGGGCAAGACCAATGCGGAATGCAACTGGTTCGGGGTACTGGCCGGCCAGCCGTTGTCCGAGTGGGAGGCGAAGGGCTGGATCCACCCTGATGATCCGCGCGGGTGGTTCCAGTGGTATTGCCGCTATTTCCGCGGACGGCGCCATCCCGACGATGTCCGCCAGATCGCCCGATGGCGCGCCTTTGCCCGTCACCGCAGGCAAGTGGAACGCAACTGCGAGCCCGGCGATCCGTTCTGCCGCCCGCGCCAGCGCCAGGCCCTGCTGCAATGGGCCTATGACAGCCGGGTGATCTAGGCTCTGACTCTAAAAGCCCCCCGCAAAGGTGAAGCCGAAGCGGTATTCGTCGGGGTAGATCGTGTCATTGGCCTTCTTGACCGGCGAGACTTCAATCAGCGTCAATTTGCCGTCGGCAACCTGTTCGGGCGTGTTGAGGGTGAGGTCGCGCTCTTCGCTGCCCTTGCCTGTCTCGATCCGCACCTTCAGTTTGACTTGCCCGGCCCAGACGCACTGCGTGCCAACCGGGCAGCGACTGTCCTCCACCACCTTGAGCGGCGTGACTCTTGGGCCGTCGACCGTGCCGCTCTCATCGATCCGGAGCCGGGTAACTCCGTCGGCGCGGTTGTGGTAGATGATGCAGCCCGACAGGGCCAGCGGTGCAAGCAGGACGAGAGCGGCGGCTTTCATGGCGATCATTTGCGCATCCGGTGCTGAACGGTTCCGGAATGGCGTAGCGCAATCGGGCGCGGGCCGCTAACAGGCGTCATGCCAGACTGCCAGCTTTACCTGATTTCCCCGCTCGATGTTTCCGGCGCCTTCCCCGAGCGGCTTGCCCGCGCGCTGGATGCCGGGCCGGTCGCCGCGTTCCAGTTCCGGGTCAAGGGCATCGACGAACACACTGCCGCGCGCCTTGCCGAACCCTTGCAGCGCATCTGCGCCGACCGCGAGGTGGCCTTCATCGTCAACGATTCGATTGCGCTCGCCAAACGGCTCGCGGCGGATGGCGTCCATCTCGGCCAGGGTGACGGCGACGTGGGCGAAGCGCGCCAGCGCCTCGGCCGTGAAGCGCAGATCGGTGTTACCTGCCACGACAGCCGCCACCTGGCGATGGAAGCGGGGGAGGCCGGGGCGGACTATGTGGCCTTCGGCGCGTTCTTCCCGACCCAGACCAAGCAGACCGAACATCGCGCCGAGCCAGACCTTCTCGAATGGTGGCAGGCACTGATGGAGATCCCCTGTGTCGCGATCGGCGGGATCACGCCGGAAAACTGCGCACCGCTGGTCAAGGCGGGTGCGGATTTCCTTGCCGTCAGCCATGCGGTGTGGGGCGGGGACGAGGCGGCAGCGGTGCGCGCCTTCGCCGCCGCGATGCAACCAGTCTGAAACAATCGCTCGCGCTGCGGCAATCATCAAACCAGTTGACGCGCTCCGTTTCCTCGGGTTGGTAAGGCAATCGCCAATGGCGGTGAGGGTAAAAGGGGCCGAATATGACTGACAATCAAAAGCCTGGTGAGGTTGACGTAACCCGGGAATGGCGCGCTTCGCAGGATCAGAAGTCGGCCGCCAAACGCTTGCGGATCTATGCCGCGCTGTGCTGGCTGGTGGCGATCGGAACGGAAATCGCCGGGATCGTCATGCTCAAGCAGGGCAAGTTCCAGCACGGCAACATGGC
>JAGWUU010000302.1 GCA_028868335.1 Sphingomonadales bacterium
AGAGCTGAAGGCGGTGTGCCACTGCGGGCGCAAGTCGACAATGAACCTGCGTGTCGATGCCAGCGGCGCGGCGGTACGGCAGGGCGAGCAGACCGAGATCGGCGGTAACGACCGCTATGTCGCGCTGTGCCGCAAGCATTTTACGGAGGCGCTAGGGCGGTGAACAAAGGCGACCCACTTGGGCTGAGTGCCGTGCTGGAGGACGGTAGCGTGCGGCTGGAACCCCTGGAGGAGCGCCACCGTTCCGCCTTGCGCGATGCCTGCGCTGAGGACGAAGCGATCTGGCAGATCTATGCCTTTCCATTCGACCGGGAAAATTTCGACGCGAGCCTGAACCGTCTGCTAGAGAACCCCGCCCGCCATCCGCTTGCACTGTTGGTTGATGGCGAACTGGCTGGAATGACCAGTTGGATCAATGCCGATCCGAACCACCGCACGGCAGAGATCGGCAACACCTATGTCAGGCCGAAGTTTCGCGGCGGGGAGGTCAACGGGCGGATGAAGCGCTTGCTGTTCGCCCATGGCTTCGCCAGAGGGTTGAAGCGGATGAGCCTGCACATCGATGTGCGCAACGAGCGCTCGCAAGCCGCCTGCCGCAAGGTCGGCGCTACCTTTGAAGGCGTGTTGCGCAACCACATGATCACCTGGACCGGGCACGAGCGCGATACGGCGATCTTTTCAGTCGTCGAACGCGACCGGGAGCGATTGGGACTATGAGCGATACCATCTACCAGGCGGCGGCGCTGATCGTGCCGATGATCTTCGCGATCGTGTTTCACGAGGTTGCGCACGGCCTCGTCGCGCGGCGGCTTGGCGATCCGACCGCGGAGCAACTCGGCCGCCTCAGCCTCAACCCGCTACGCCACGTCGATCCCATTGGCACGATCCTGTTGCCTGGCGCGCTCAAGCTCTTGGGGCTGCCGGTGTTCGGCTGGGCCAAGCCGGTGCCGGTCGATTTCCGCCGCCTGCGCAATCCCAAGCGCGACATGATCCTGGTCGCGGCCGCCGGGCCTGGGATGAACCTGGTGATGGCCGGGGTGGCCGCGGTGGCGCTCGGCCTGTTGCTGCGCCCCTATATCGGCGCGCAGGAACCGGCGGGCCTGGCCGGGTTTATCGCGCTGAACCTGTTCAACTTCATTTTGATCAATATCTTCCTGGCGTTGTTCAACCTGATCCCGATCCCGCCGTTCGATGGCTCGCACATCCTCGAAGGGCTGCTGCCCGACAGCGCGGCGCAGGCCTATGGATCGCTGCGCAAGTACGGGTTTCTGCTGGTGATCGGCCTGATCGTGGTGCTGCCGCAACTGATCCCCGGCTTCAATCCGGTGGGCAGGCTGATCGGCGCGCCGGTGGACTGGATGACGAACCACTACCTCGCGATCGCGCAGGCCGTTGCCGGTCATTGATCATGCCCCACGGCTGGATCATCCTCGACAAGCCGATCGGGCTTGGCTCGACCCAGGCGGTCGGCGCGGTCAAGCGCAACCTGCGCGAGGCGGGGCTGGGCAAGGTCAAGGTCGGTCACGGCGGCACGCTCGACCCGCTGGCGAGCGGCGTGTTGCCGATCGCGCTGGGCGAGGCGACCAAGCTGTGCGGGCGGATGCTTGATGCCAGCAAGGAATATGCCTTTACGGTGCAATTCGGGGCGGAGACGGACACGCTCGATCTTGAAGGCAAGGTTGTCGCGCAAAGCGCGGTGCGGCCGACCCTGGGCGAGATCGAAGCCGTCCTGCCGCGCTTCACCGGGCCGATCGAGCAGGTGCCGCCCGCCTATTCGGCGCTGATGGTCGACGGCCAGCGCGCCTATGACCGTGCGCGGGCAGGGGAGGCGGTGGAGTTGAAGGCGCGGTGCGTGACGGTTCATTCGCTCGAAGTTCGTCATCCTGAACTTGTTTCAGGGTCCATCGCGCCGCAGGCCCGATCACTCGATCCGTCAGATGCCGGCGCCGTTGCTTCGTCCAGCACGGCAATGGCGCCTGGGGAGGAATGGACCCTGAAACAAGTTCAGGGTGACGGCGATCTGGAATCCGTCACCCTCGTCGCTCACGTCTCCAAGGGCACCTATATCCGCTCCCTCACGCGTGACATTGCCCGCGCGCTCGGCACGGTCGGCCATGTCACCATGCTGCGCCGTCTGCGCGCCGGGCCGTTCGGGCTCGAGCAGGCGATTTCGCTGGACAAATTGAACGAAGTGGGTAAGGGCGCGCCACTTGAGAACGTACTCTTGCCGCTGGAGGCAGGGCTGGTCGACATCCCGGCTCTCAACCTCGGTCCGCAGCAGGCAAGCATGGTCCGCCAGGGCCGGGTTCTAAGCGGACTGCCCCAGGACGATGGGCTATACTGGGCGCGAACCGGATCTGTTCCGGTCGCACTGGTGGAGCTTTCGGGCGGCAACGCCACGGTCGTCAGAGGGTTCAATCTACCCGATGTCGCGGAGTAAGAACTATGTCGGTTAGCGCCGAAAAGAAGCAGGAAATCATCCAGGACAACGCCCGCGCCAAGGGTGACACCGGTTCGCCGGAAGTCCAGGTCGCGATCCTGACCAGCCGCATCAACACGCTGCAGGGTCACTTCAAGGATCACCACAAGGACAACCATTCGCGCCGCGGGCTGCTGACGATGGTGAACAAGCGGCGCACGCTGCTTGCCTATCTCAAACGCAAGGACGTGGACCGCTACAACGCACTCATCGCGAAGCTCGGTCTGCGCAAGTAACGCAATCGTTCGGCCCGCTTCGGCGGGCCGTTTGCGTATTGCGTCATCCCGGGTTTGACCCGGGATCGCTGGCCTCCAGACCGGACCCAGCGGCCACCGGTCCCGGATCAGGTCCGGGACGACGACAAAGGGCAAGGCCCTGCAATTCGGCAGAGCCACCCAATGGGCCAAAAGCGCCCACACCGGACCGGGACGGAACCCCCGGCAGCAAAACCCGCGCAATAGCAATTTGGGCAATAGGGCCTGCGGGTCGAAGGAAACGAAATGTTCGACGTCAAAACTGTATCGATGGAGTGGGGCGGAAAGACCCTCACCCTGGAAACCGGCCGCATTGCCCGTCAGGCTGACGGCGCGGTCCTCGCCACTTATGGCGAAACTGTT
>JAGWUU010000040.1 GCA_028868335.1 Sphingomonadales bacterium
CAAGATGGTCAACCAGATCACCTTCGCCGGGATCATCGCCAGCCTGTCCGAGGCGTTGCGCTTCGCCCAGTCCTCGCACCTCGATCTCGACAAGGTGTATGAGGCGATTTCGGGCGGCGCGGCGCAGAGCTGGCAGATGGACAACCGCTGGCACACCATGGCGAAGGACGAGTTCGATTTCGGCTTCGCGGTTGACTGGATGCGCAAGGACATGGGGCTTGCGCTGGAAGAGGGCCGCGCCATCGGCGTATCGCTGCCGGTGGCCGCGCAGATCGACCAGATCTACGCGCAGGTCCAGGCGATCGGCGGCGGACGGCAGGATACCTCCGCGCTGGTGCGCGTGCTGCCCCGCCGGGGTTCGACGTGAAACACCTGCTGCTGGGCGCCGCGCTGTGCGCCCTGCCCCTGCCCGCGCTTGCCGATACGCTCATCGAAAATGTCGATGGCGTAACGCTCGATGCGACCAACGGGATCGAACACTTCGACGGCCTGCTGATCGGCAGCGACGGGTGCATCGTCCAGGTGCTTCACCGTGGCGAGAAGCGCCCCGCCAAGGTTGACTACATGGTCGACGGCAAGGGCAAGGTGCTGATGCCGGGGCTGATCGACGCCCACGCCCACGTCATGTTGATCGGCTTCGCCGCGCTGACGCTTGATCTTTCCGAAACCAGGTCGCTGGCCGAGGCGCAGGCCCGGATCGCCGCCTATGCCGCCGCCCACCCAGATCGCCCGTGGATTCTTGGACGCGGCTGGAACCAGGAGCAATGGAAGCTGGGCCGGATGCCGACCGCGGCCGAACTCGATGCCGTGGTCAGCGATCGCCCCGTCTGGCTGATGCGCGTCGATGGCCATGCCGGCTGGGCCAATGGCAAGGCGCTGGCGCAGGCTGGCGTCTCCGCCCTGACCAAGGATCCGGTCGGCGGAAGGATCGAACGTGCGGCGCCGGGCGGAAAGCCTGCGGGCGTGCTGGTCGACAACGCCGTCAGCCTTGTTGAAAAGGCGGTTCCGCCACCCCGCGCGGAAGATCGCGACCTTGCCCTCGCCACGGCGCAGCAACTCCTGCTGAAGCGCGGCGTCGTCGCCGTTGCCGACATGGGCACGACGATCGAGGACTGGCAGTCGTTCCGCCGCGCGGGCGACAATGGCACCCTGCGCGTGCGGATCATGAGCTACGCCGCGGGCATCGAAAACATGATGCTGATCGGCGGCCCCGGCCCCACGCCCTGGCTCTACGACGACCGGCTGCGCCTCAACGGGGTGAAGCTCTACCTTGACGGCGCGTTGGGCTCACGCGGGGCAAGGCTGAAAGCGCCCTATGCCGATGCGCCGGGAACCCGCGGGCTGCGGCTCCTTTCCGACACCCAGCTCAAGAACCTGATGAGCCGGGCCGCTTTCGACCATTTCCAGATCGCGATCCACGCCATCGGCGACGAGGCCAATGCCGCCGCGTTGAGCGCGATCGAAGACCTCGCCCAGACCTACAAGGGCGATCGCCGCTGGCGGATCGAGCACGCCCAGATCGTCGATCCGGCGGACATCCCGCGTTTCGGCCAGAACGGCATCGTCGCTTCGATGCAGCCCGTTCACCAGACCAGCGACCGCACCATGGCCGAGGCGCGGCTGGGGCCGAACCGGCTCGCGGGCGCCTATGCGTGGAAGTCGATCGCGGCCACGGGGGCGAAGATTGCCTTCGGCTCGGACGCGCCGGTCGAGCAGCCCGATCCCTTCGCGGGCCTCGCCGCCGCCGTCACCCGGCAGGGTCCCGATGGCGAGCCATTCGGCGGCTGGCAGCCACAGGAGCGCCTGACTCGCGAACAGGCGCTCGCCGCTTATACGACAGGCGCGGCTTACGCCGGTTTTGCGGAAGGTCGCTTCGGCCGCCTGTCGCGCGGCGAGCGGGGCGATTTCCTGCTGGTCGATCGCGACCCGCTGCTCACCAGCCCGGCAGACCTGCGCGCGACCAAGGTGTTGCAGACATGGGTGGGCGGGCAACTGATGTGGGATGCGGCGAAAGCGGCGCCCTGAACCGTCATCCCCGGCTTGATCGGGGATCGCAGGCCTTGTCGGCGCGAGCTTTTGCCGATCAGGCCGCGGAGTCCTCCTCCACCTCCGTCGTCGTCTTAGCCTCGCGGCGTTCGCCGAACCACATGATGATCAGCGAACCCTCGAACAGCAGCAGCATCGGCACCAGCAGCGTGATCTGCGAAACGATGTCGGGCGGCGTGATGACCGCCGCGATCGCCGTGATCGCAACGATCACATAGCGGCGCAGGCCGGACAGTTGCTTGCGGTTGACGATCCCGGCGCGGTTCAGCAACAGCAGCAGCACCGGCAGCAGGAAGCTGATCCCGAAGGCGAGGATGAACTGCATGACCAGACCGAGGTAATCCCCGGTCGCAGGCAGGGCCTTGAGTTGAATCCCGCCCTTGTTGCCCTCAAACCCCAGCATCCAGTGAAACGCGGTGGGCATGACCACGTAGTAGGCCAGCGCCGCTCCGCTCAGGAACAGGACCGGGGTGGCGACCAGGAATGGCAGGAACGCCTTCTTCTCCTTGGCGTAGAGCCCCGGCGCGATAAAGGCCCACATCTGGTTGGCGATCACCGGAAACGAAAGGCAGAAGGCGGCGAACAGTGCCACCTTCAACTCAACGAAGAAGGCTTCGTATAGCTTGGTGTAAATCAGTTCGTTCTGCCCGGCCTTGATCAGCGGCTGGACCAGGAACGCCAGGATGTCGTCGGCGAAATAGAGGCATATGCCGAAGGCCACGGCGAGCGCCGCGATCGAACGCAGCAAGCGCGTGCGCAACTCGATCAGGTGGTCGAGCAGCGGGGCCTGTGTCTCGTCGATGTCGCGGATCTGAAAGACCATCAGTCGGCTTTCGGCGGGGCTGCTTCGCTGGGCAACGGCGGCAGGTCCTTTAGCGGCGGCTGGGTGGCTTCGTGCGTGCCCTCGGAACCCTGGTGCGCCGTCTCGGAGCTTTTCAAACCGGGGTCAGGTCCGGTAAGTGCGCCTTCCGCCGCAGCCGTTCCGGTGGGGTGCGCGGCCATGATCGCGGCGTTCTTCTCGCGCCACTCCTTTTCCATTTCCTCCATCTCCGCCTCGCGGATCATCGTCTCGATCCCGGCGCGGAAATGCCCGGAAACACGGCGCATTTTGCCGATCCACTGCCCCGCGGTCCGCAGGGCGCGCGGCATGTCCTTGGGGCCAATGACGACAATCGCCACGACCGCCGTGAACAGCATCTCATCCCAACCGATGTCGAACATGGCGTGTTGCCGCCGATCTGCCCGCGCTTACTGCGACGGGGTGGAATTCGAGGAATCGACCTTGGTTTCGCCGTTGAGCGTCGCCGTGGTGGTGGGCGACGGCGGCGGGATCTGCTGGGCTGGCGGCACTGCCGACTGGGGCTTGCCCTCGTCCGCCATGCCTTCCTTGAAGCTCTTGATTCCCTTGCCGAAATCACCCATCATCTCGGAGATACGGCCCCGCCCGAACAGCACCAGCACCACCAGTGCGAGGATAAGAAGGTGCGGAAGCGACAGACCCATTGAAACACTCCTGAACTAGACCGGCCAAGCGGCTCATAGGCCCCTGTCGCCCTGCAATCTAGGGGATGTTGCGACTCATTTCCAGTTAATCGGCGGATTCAGTATCCGCCTCTTCCCCAGGATCACTCTGTTCCTCGTCCTGCCCCGGCACGTCCATCGCCGCGGCAAGCGCATCCTCAACCGGATCGAGCAGCCCGGCGGCGCGTAATTCGTCGATTCCCGGCAGATCACGGCGGCTTTCAAGCCCGAAGTGGCTGAGAAAATCGGCGGTTGTGGCATAGATCACCGGTCGGCCGGGCACCTCGCGCCGCCCGACGATCCGCACCCAGCCCGCCTCCATCAACACGTCGAGCGTGCCCTTGGCGGTCTGCACCCCGCGGATCGCCTCGATCTCCGCGCGGCTGACCGGCTCATGGTAAGCAACGATCGCCAGCACCTCGGTCGCCGCGCGCGACAGGCGGCGCGTCTCTTCCTTCTCGCGGCGGAGCAGGTGGGCCAGATCGGGGGCGGTTTGGAAATGCCAGCGTTTCCCGCGCTCCACGAGTTGCACACCGCGTTCGGCGTAGGTTTCCGCCAGTTCGGCCAGCGCAGTCCTGACATCCGCCCCGCCGAGGTGCGTGGAAATCGCCTCTGCGCTCATCGGTTCCCCGGCGGCGAACAGCGTTGCCTCGACCGCCCGGACCAGATCGTCAGGCCGGGTCATCCCTTGATCCCGCGCAACATCAGCGGACCGAAAGTATGTTCCTGGCTAAGCTCCGCCTTGCCCAGCCGCGCCAGTTCCAGCGCGGCAACGAAGCTGGAGGCGAGCGCCGAGCGGCGCAGCTTGGGATCGGCGTGCGGCGGCAGAAAATCGCGCAGTTCCATCCAATCGAGATTGACGCCCAGCATCGACGACACCCGGCTCAGCGCCGAATCGAGCGTCATCACCATACGGTCACGGACCATGTGGACCACCGGCGCGGTGCGCGCCTTTACCTGGCCATAGGCCTGGACCAGCGCAAACCAGTCGCACTGCCACCTGGCCTTGCGATCGATCCGCAGCCCCTCGGGCGCGCCGCGAACGAAAACGTCGCGGCCCAGCCGGTCGCGCCCCATGACCCGCGCCGCGGCATCGCGCATCGCCGCCAGCCGTTGCAGCCGCAGTTGCAGGCGCAGCGCCAGTTCCTCGGGGCTGGGATCGGCCTGCTCGTCGCGCGGCAGCAGCAGCGCCGACTTGAGGTAGGCGAGCCAGGCTGCCATCACCAGATAGTCCGCCGCCAGTTCCAGCCGCAGCGCCTCGGCCTGCTCGATGTAGGTCAGGTACTGGTCGACGAGTTCAAGGATCGAAATCCGCCGCAGGTCGACTTTCTGTCGCCGGGCGAGATCGAGCAGCAGGTCGAGCGGGCCTTCCCAGCCATCAAGCTCGAGGTAAAGCGCCTCGTCCCCCGCGGCCGCAGTGGCAACACCTTGCCAGTCATCATCGTCTGGCAGGGTGACGGCGGGGTTGTCGGCAATGTCGGTCATTGCGCGTTTCCTGGCCGCGGCTTCAGGGTTTCAGCAGACTGAGCCTGCCGATGCCGGCGCGAAACCCTGTTCCCCCTCATGCCATCAACCCTAGCAGTTCATCGCGCTTGACCAGCAGGGCGGGTTGGCGCGCAATGTCGCCATCGGCGCGCATTCCGCCCAGCGCGCGGTCCAGGCGCTCCCGCGTCGCTCCGCCCATCACGGGCAGTCGCTCGGCGATCCCGACCATGTCATCCATTTTCGCCCAACAGTTGAGCGCGATGTCGCACCCGGCAGCGATGGCCCGCACGGCACGCTCGGGCACGGTTCCGGTCAGAGCTTCCATGTCGAGATCGTCGGTGATCAGCAGACCGCCAAAACCGATCCGCTTGCGAATGATTTCCTCCACGACGAAAGGCGACTGGGTCGCCGGATTTTCCGCGTCCCACGCGGTGAACAGCAAGTGGCCGGTCATGCCGGTCAACGCGGTGTTGAGCGCCTTGAACGGGGCGAGGTCCAACTCAAGCTCCGCATCGCTGGCGGTGACGGTCGGCATGGCCTTGTGCGTATCGGTAGTGGTCCTGCCGTGGCCCGGCATGTGCTTGACCGTGCCAACCACGCCTGCCCGCGCAAGGCCGTCAAGCACCGCCCGACCCAGAGCGGCGACGCGCAGCGGCTCATGCCCATAGGCGCGATCGCCGATCACATCATGCGCGCCCTCCTGCCGCACGTCGAGCACGGGGGAATGGGTGCAGGTAATCCCCACTTCGGCGAGGTCGAGCCCCAGCGCCTCGGCATTCGCGCGAGCTGCTTCGATCGCGCTGGCCGGGGCGACATCATACAATGCATCGAACGCCGCGCCCGCCGGGTAGGCAGGCCAGAGCGGCGGCTTCATCCGCTGCACCCGCCCGCCTTCCTGATCTATCGTGATCAGCAACCGTTCGCGTCCGTGGATCGCCCGCAGCGAATCGGTCAACGCGCGAAGCTGGTCGCGGCTTTCGACATTGCGACCGAACAGAATGTAACCCGCCGGATCGGCCTCGCGGAAGAAGGCGCGCTCGTCGGCGTTCAGCGTCAGTCCGGAAAGGCCGAAGATCGCAGGGGTCATAACCGGGGCAAAATCGCAGGAAGGCGCCCCCCGTGCAAGCCGGAGCAGCCTGACTCGTGTGGATTACGCGAGGCTATTTAACCTGGCAGGAAATCCCGGCACTCTTGAGCTTGCCGCACAGCGTATTCGCGGCAGCGGTATCGCCAGCAACCGCCTGCAGGCGATAGACCTTGCCGATGTCGGCACTGCCCTCGAGCACGCGATGCGACACACCCGACAGCACGCCATTCGATTGCCCGACCAGCTTGGTCCACCCGGCCTCTGCGGTCGCCTTGGACGAGAAAGCGCCAACCTGAACGCCAACCCCTGTGCTGAAGCCCGGCGCTGGCGCGGGTTTTGACGGTGACTCTTTCGCTTCCGCTTTGGCGGCAGACGGTGTGGGAGACGGTGCAGCGGCGGCGTTGCCGTCGCCCATCTTCGCCGGCCTGCTCTGGCCTTCGGAGACGGCGAAGCTGGTATCGCCGGTGCCTTCGAAAGTCTTGCCGCCGGGGTTCTTGGGGGCTTCCTTGTAAGGTTCCTTGGGCGCGGTGATCGTGCTGCCGTCGGCGACCTGCGCCGGGCCAGCGCCGCGATGAGAGGCCCACCATACGCCGCCAACAACCGCGACGAGCGCGACCAGCCCCATCCCGGCAAGGCCCAGGATCCGTCCAGTGTCCGAGCCCGGCTCGTCATAGCCGTCGTCCGCTGACTCGAGCCAAGGCAAACGCTCGCCATCCTCGGCAAGGTCGAGGCGCTCAGTCTCGAGTTGCTCGTCGCCGGTATCGGCCCAGTGCTCGGGGACGTGCCCCGCGGTCCGATCGTCCTCATCGCCGGTCATGGTCACATTTCCTCCACGGCCTCTACGCCCAGCAATGCCAGGCCGTTGCGGACAAGTTGCCCGATCTGGGACGCAAGATAAAGCCTTGCGCCGGTAAGCGCCTGATCCTGTGCCACAATGAACCGCTTTTCGGGTCGGTCATTCCCGAGATTCCAGTAGCCGTGGAACGCACCGGCAAGATCATAAAGGTAAAATGCAATGCGGTGTGGCTCGCGCGCGACGGCGGCCGCTTCGACCAGACGCGGGAACTGCGCGGCGAGCTTGACCAGTGCAAGCTCCTCCTCGCCCAGCAAATGCAGCGCATCGGCAGACGGTCCCAGCCCTTCTGCCGCGGCCTTGCGCATGGTCGAGCGGATCCGGGCGTGGGCATACTGGACGTAGAACACCGGGTTGTCCTTCGATGCTTCGACGACCTTGTCGAAATCGAAGTCCATCTGCGCTTCGGGCTTGCGCGTCAGCATGGTGAAGCGAACCACATCCTTGCCGACCATCTCGACGACATCGGCCAGCGTCACGAAATTGCCCCCACGCTTGCTCATCTTGAACGGCTGGCCGCCCTTGAGGAGCTGGACCATCTGCACCAGTTTGATCTCGAACGGCTTCGGCTTGCCCTCAGCCCCGGTCAACGCCGCGACGGCTGCCTTGATCCGCTTGACTGTGCCGGCATGGTCCGCGCCCCAGATGTCAACCAGCGCGTCGGCGGTTTCGGTCTTCTGGAAGTGATAGGCCAGATCCGCGCCGAAATAGGTCCAGCTTCCATCGCTCTTCTTGATCGGGCGATCCTGATCGTCGCCGAACTTCGTCGAACGGAACAGCGGCAGTTCGACCGACTCCCAATCGTCGGGCGTCTTGCCCTTGGGCGCCTCAAGGTGGCCGTCATAAACCAGATCGTGGGCGCGCAGCCATTGCTCCGCGGCGGCGGGCTTGCCTTGCGCCTGCAATTCAGCCTCCGACGAAAACAGGTCGTGGTGGATGCCGAGCAGTGCCAGGTCGGCCTTGATCATCTCCAGCATCGCGGCGACGGCCCGGCCACGGAACAGAACCAGCCACTCGCTTTCCGGAGCCTTGGCGTAAGTGTCGCCAAATTCAGCCGCGAGCGCCTGTCCGACCGGCACGAGATAGTCGCCCGGATAGAGACCTTCGGGCACCGCGCCCACTTCCTCGCCCAACGCCTCGCGATATCTCAGGTGGACCGAGCGGGCGAGCACGTCGACCTGCGCTCCGGCGTCGTTGACGTAATATTCGCGGATTACCTTGCTTCCGGCGAATTCGAGCAGGCAGGCGAGCGCATCGCCCACCACCGCGCCCCGGCAGTGCCCCATGTGCATCGGCCCGGTCGGGTTGGCCGAGACGTATTCCACGTTGACCGTGCTGCCCCCGCCGATCGACGAGCGGCCATAGTCTCCGCCAAGCGCAGCGATGGCGCGCAGCTCGTCGATCCAGGCGGCGGCGTCGACTCGCAGATTGATGAATCCGGGCCCGGCGATTTCCGCCTTGGTGACTGCGGGCACGCCTTCCAGCTTGGCGACCAATGCTTCGGCCAGAACGCGCGGGTTCATCCCGGCGGGCTTGGCGAGAACCATGGCGGCGTTGGTCGCCAGGTCCCCGTGCGAAGCATCGCGCGGCGGCTCGACCGTCACGGCGGCGCGATTGAGCCCGGCAGGCAGCACACCCTCCCCCTCAAGCGCATCAAGCGCGGCGGAGACGTGGCCGACAAAGGCGGCGTGGAGGGTAGTCGTCTGGATCATGGCGCGCGGTTAGCGGGTTTGCGCGGCAAAGGAAATCCTCCCCGAAGAGAGAGCCGGATCAGCCACGTCGTTCAGACAATGCGCAAGCGGTTATTTCGGCAGGGGGCAGGACAACCGCCTGCACCGCTCCGCCACCGCTGTCGGACGATCCCCCTCGCGCGAGAGGGAGAAATCCTAACGTGTACCGTTATAGTTCAACTGGTTCTGGTCGAGCTGGAAGCCGACCAGCAGTTCGAAGGTCGCCCGCGCCACGGCGGATTTGACGTCTGGCTGAGCCAGCGGATCAATCGCCGCGTCGGCCTCACCCGCCTTGCGCTTGCGGGTGATCCGCTCACGGATGTCGGCCGGCAAAGTTGCCTCGGCCTTGTCGATATAGGTCGAACCTGTGCCGGTCGCGTGGGCCCGTTCCTGCCCATCGGCGAAGTTGACCGTCACCTGGCCGACGCGCTTGGCGACCACCGCGTTGCCGCCCCGCAGCACGGTGACGAAATAGGGCAGCGTCACCTGACGCGCGCCGCGCGTATCGGTACGGCGTGCCAGAACGTCGAAAGTGACCTGCGAATAGACCTTTTCGCCGGTGTCGTTGCAGACAGGGCGTACATTGGTCATCGCGGCAACAACATCGATGTTGTCGGCAGTCGTGCTGCCCGGCGTGCGGAACAGGGTAACATCGCCAGTGTAGTCAGGAATGCCAACCGCCGGGCAGGCACTGCGCACGGCCTGGATGCCGACACCCTCGTCGACCACGATGTCGCCCTTGGTCTTGCAGCCTGCAAGGGCGACAAGCAGCACGGTGGCGGCAATCAGGCGGGGGCGAAACGTCATCGGGGCATCCTTGAGAAAGCAGCCAAAAGAAAGCGGCCTGGTTCGGCTTGCGCTTGCCCTAGCGGCACGCGGAGCAAAGCGCTAGGGGGGCGAAGATGAACGCTGCCTTTCCTGCTTCGGACAATGCCCCGCTTCGCCTGCTGCTCGCCGCTCCGCGCGGGTTCTGTGCCGGTGTGGACCGCGCGATAGAGATCGTTGAGCGCGCCCTGCAACACTATGGCGCACCGGTCTATGTCCGCCATGAAATCGTGCATAACCGCTATGTGGTCGACGGCCTGAAGGCCAAGGGCGCGGTATTCGTTGAGGAACTGGACGAGGTGCCTGATGGCGCTCCAGTGGTTTTCTCCGCTCACGGCGTTCCCAAGGCAGTGCCCGAAGCCGCAACCAACCGGGGGTTGGATTGGCTCGATGCCACCTGCCCGCTGGTCAGCAAGGTCCACCGCCAGGCCGAACGCCAGATCGAAGGCGGGCGGCACATCGTCTTTATCGGCCACAAGGGCCATCCCGAGGTGATCGGCACATTGGGCCAGGTGCCCGACGGGACGATCACTCTGGTTGAAACCGTGGCAGACGTCGCCGCGCTGGACTTTGCCGCCGATATCCCCCTCGCCTTCCTGACGCAGACGACGCTGTCGGTCGACGACACCGCCGAGATCGTTCAGGCGCTGCGCACCCGCTTCCCCCAGATCGTCGGCCCCAAGGCGGAGGACATCTGCTATGCCACCTCGAACCGTCAGGCGGCGGTCAAGACCATTGCAACGCAATGCGAGCTGGTGCTGGTGATCGGCGCGCCCAACAGCTCGAACTCGCTCCGACTGGTCGAGGTGGCAGAGCGCTGCGGTGCCACTGCCATTCTCATCCAGCGTGCCGCGGAGATCGAGGACGCATGGTTGGAGGGCGTGAACACCATCGGCCTCACCGCTGGCGCCTCTGCGCCCGAGGAACTGGTCAACGAGGTGATTGCCCGCCTGTCTGAGCATCGCGCGGTAACGGTCGAACAGGTTGTCTCGGCGGTCGAGAAGATGGTCTTCAAGCTCCCCCGGCAACTGGTCGACTGAAGCCATGGCCGTCTATACCCAGCTTGGCGCCGAGGATCTCGCCGCCCTGATCGCTCACTTTGACGTCGGCGAACTCACCAGTGCCAAGGGCATTGCCGAGGGCGTGTCCAACTCCAACTGGCTGATCGAGACAACCGGCAAGAGCGGGGCGGGCGCGCGCTTCATCCTGACCATGTATGAATTCCGCATCGACATTGGCGAGCTGCCTTATTTTCTCGGCCTGCTCGATCACCTTGCCGAACACCACTGCCCGGTGCCCCGCACGATCCACGACCGCAGCGGCGCGCTGTATCGAATGATCGGCGACAAGGCGGTCGCCTTGATCGAATACCTCCCCGGCGTCTCGGTCAGCCAGCCCAAGCCTGACCAGGCCTATGCGGTCGGCCGGTCGCTCGCCCAGCTTCATCTCGCCGCCACTGATTTCCCCGAAAGTCGCGCCAACGCGATGGACCTCGGCGAATCGCACCGCCTGCTCGAACAGTGCGGGAGCGCTGGTCTGGCGGAAATCGATCAGACCTTGCCTGCCCTGGTCGAATCCGAACTGGCATTTCTCGAAGCAGCCTGGCCAAACGATTTACCCCACTCGGTGATCCATGCCGATCTGTTTCCCGACAATGTGCTGATGCTGGGTGATCGGGTTACCGGGCTGATCGACTTCTACTTCGCGTGCAACGACATCACCGCATACGATGTAGCAGTGACCCACGCCGCCTGGTGCTTCGGTAGCGACGGGTCCTGCTTCGACGCTGCGCTGTCGCGGGCGTTGCTCGAAGGCTATTGCGCGGTGCGCCCGCTGTCTGATGCAGAACGCGCCGCCTTGCCCACGCTCGCCCGCGGCGCCTCGCTGCGGTTCCTCGCTACGCGCGCCTACGATTGGCTCAACACCCCCAAGGGTGCGCTGGTAGTGCCCAAGGACCCCATGGCCTTCGCCCGTCGCCTGCAATTCTACGCCGATCCCGCCAATGCCGGCGTATTCTCGTGAAGCAGGTCGAAATCTTCACCGATGGCGCCTGCAAGGGCAATCCCGGTCCCGGCGGCTGGGGAGCGCTGCTGCGGATGGGCAAGCACGAAAAGGAGCTGTCGGGCTCCGACCCCGAAACCACCAACAACCGCATGGAAATGACGGGAGCGATCCGCGCGCTCGACGCCTTGACCGAACCGTGTGAGGTCATCTTGCACACAGACAGTCGCTACGTGATCGACGGGATTACCAAATGGGTCCACGGCTGGAAAAAGAAGGGCTGGATCAATGCCAGCCGCCAGCCGGTGCGCAATGCTGACCTATGGCATGACCTGATCGAGGCGGCAAAGCGCCACAAGATCGAATGGGTCTGGGTCAAGGGGCACGACGGCCACCCGGAAAACGAGCGGGTGGACCGCCTTGCCAGCGAAGCCGCGCTTGGCGGCCGAGGTTAGCTGTTGTCTTCGGTCGGCGCGTCCGGGCCATTCTTCTTGATCGACTCGATCGCGTTTACCGCGCTCGATTTGCTGGAATAGCCCTCGGTCGAGAACATAATTTCCGAGTTGTACTTGAAGCGGACCCGGAATTCACCGGCCTTGTCTTTGTAGATCTCGAATTTGTGGGCCATGCGATCCTCCTTGCAGTGGAAGGCGGCAAGCTAAACCTAATGCCGTGATTCGCTAGTGGAATCTTGCCGATGAGTATGGCGCGGGATCGACTTCTCCACGCGGCTCGCCACGCAACAGTCGCAATGCCAGGTCGGCGGCGGCGGGTGCCGTCTGGATGCCGAAACCACCCTGGCCGGCAAACCAGAAGAAGCCCGGCTCCCTTGCATCGAAACCATAGACCGGCAGTCGATCCGGGGCGAAGCTGCGCAAGCCGGCCCAGGCCCGCTCCACCCGCTCAACCGGCCAATCGACGACATTCTGAAAGCGATCGATGGCCGATGCCACGTCGATTTCATCCGGCGCGGCATCGCAGGGCGGCGTTGGCGTTTCGTCGTGCGGGCTTAACCACAGACGCCCGGCCTCCGGCTTGAAGTAGAACAGGCCGTCGATCCCCAGCACCAACGGCAGATCGGCGGGAACCCCCACTCCCATGCGCAGTTGCGCGACTGTGCGACGCAGCGGCTGAATGCCGATCGGAGCAACTCCCGCCATCCGCGCAACCTCGTCGGCCCATGCCCCCGCCGCATTGACAACAATACCAGCCGAAATCTCGCGTCCGTCACTCAAGCGCAGGCGCCAACCCTCACCCTGTCTGTCGGCACCGATCAACCGCGCCCGAGTCAACAGCTCAGCCCCGCCGCGCCGTGCCTGCGCAAGCCAATGCTGGTGCAGTCGCGCCACGTCAATGTCGGTACTGTCAGGTTCGAATGCGCCATGACGCCAATCGCGGCCGAGGCCAGGAAGTCGCTGTTCGAGTGCGGGGCGATCCAGTCTTTCGATGCGAATGCCAAGTGCGGAGAATTCTTTGACAAATCCTTCAAGCTCGGCCCGTTCGCCTTCCCGGGCCAATGTCAGCGCGCCGCGCCGCGCCAGGAAACCGTTCTCCTTGAGGAACGGCCCAGACGCCACGGTCAACGGCAGAACGAGGGGGCCACCATAGCTTTCGGTCCAGAATGCCGCCGAACGCCCGGTCGCATGATAGCCGGGATGATCCTCGGCCTCGATGAGCACGACCCGCGCTTTGCCAGCCAGGCCCGCCGCCAGCGACGCACCGGCTATTCCAGCGCCAATAATCGCGTAGTCGAAGAGAGCCGCCATTGCCTCAGCCCGCGGCAATCCGCGCGAGGAAATCGTCGCAGGCGTCAAGGGCGCGATCGCGAACGGCGTCGATTTCGCGCAGGATCTCGTGATGGGCTTCCTCGCCAAAACGGACCAGTTCGCAATCGCTCAGCCGGGCCACCGCTGCCACGATCGCAGCAAAGTCAACGAGCTGGTCGTTGGAGCTCGCGAGGATCAACACCGGCATCCGCACTGCATCGAGTACGCCCGGCTTGGCCAGCCCGCGCATCGAGTCATAGGCCCGTTCGACCCAGCCCCACGATCCCGGCCCCATGGCCAGTTCAGGGCGGGCGCCACGCCACCACAGTTCGTCGCCATAGCGTTCAAGATCGTGGGTAAGCAGGTGAATGCGATCGGCCGGAACCTCCCCGGGCTTCTCGCTCCACTGCCACGCGGCGCGGCGGCGATCACCAAGCGCAGCCATCAGCCGCGCGGCAAGGTGCATGATCAGCGTTGGCGCGTACTTGTCACGAAAACCCAGCATCGGCGCCGAAAGGATCAGGCCGTCCGGGTCGATGCGCCCTTCCGCAACCGTGCGTAATACCAGATGCCCGCCCATGGAGTGACCGGCCAGCACATGCGGTCCTGGCGTTTCGGTCTGCCACTGCCGCCAGAACCCCGCAAGATCGGATACCCAAGTGGCGAAATCGTCGATGTGGCCGGTATAGGGATCGATCCCCAACCGTCCCGATCCTGCCTGTCCTCTCCAGTCCGAAGCGGTGACACGCCAACCCAGACCGTGCCAGTGATCAAGCGTTTCGAGATACTTCTCATAGCAATCGCCACGCCCGGGCAAGAACAGCAACGAACCCCTTGCCTGCCCCTCGGGCGTGTCCCAGTCGATCCGGCGAACGGCATGGCCGTCGCCCGTCAACCAATGGGATTCGCGCGCCGATGACGGGATCGCCCGCCGGTCGATTGGTTGGTTCATTTGGCTAATTCCGGCCTCTCGGGACTGGTTACTATTTAGTAAGCCCTGATCTTTACACGTGCTTCCTGAGACCAGGGGGCACTATGCCGGACTTCGATTTTCGTTACCTTCTGCTGGGGGCGTTGGCAATTGCGCTGCTGATTGCTGCGTACACCGATATGCGCCGCCGCCAGATCGACAACTGGCTGAATGCCGCCATCGCGGTCAGTGCGCCGCTATACTGGTGGGCCGCGGGCTATTCGCTGTGGCCCGACGCGGTTTACCAGATTGGCCTGGCGCTTGCCGTGTTCGCCGTTTTCGCGGTGCTGTTCGCGTTGCGCTGGATGGGCGGCGGTGACGTCAAACTGCTTACCGCACTGGCGCTGTGGATTGCGCCGAACTGGTTCCTCAAGCTTCTGATCGTCATGGCGCTGGTCGGCGGTGTCCTGACGCTGCTGCTTGGCATGTGGCACATCGCCCGTCGCCAGCGCGACTGCCTTGCGATCCCCTACGGCGTGGCCATCGCCAGCGCCGGACTGTGGGTCATCGCGACACAGTATTCAAACACCATCACCGTCGCGGGACTCGCGACCGGTTTGAAGTGAACCTGATTTTAACCAGTTTGCCCGAAGATTTACGGAACAACTTCGGGACATTTCGAGGGGGCTTACAGAGCCATGGATAAGAAGAAGCTAGCACTGTTGCTTGGTGCGTTGGGTTTTGCCGCTGTCTCGGCCCTCGCCATCCGCGGCATGTTGATTGGCGCGTCCGCGCCCAAGGCGGAGGCCGCACAGCAGGCGCCCAAGGGCCCCAAGGTGCTGGTCGCCCGGCGCGCCTTGCCGGTTGGCACGATCATCACCGCCGATTCGGTATCCTACCAGCTGTGGCCCAAGGAAATGGTGCAGGACGCCTACTACCT
>JAGWUU010000041.1 GCA_028868335.1 Sphingomonadales bacterium
TGGCGGGCGATGCGCGCGGAAACCGTGGTGTGATCGATGAACACCTTGCCGCGCCGCAGGGTGGAGAACACCCCCATCGGCCCCAGCACGACATCCGCGAGGTCATCGTCGTTGCCCACGCAGGTCAGCACCACGTCGGCTTCGCTGGCGGCGTCGGCCGGGCTGTCGGCAATGCGGATGGGCAGGGTGGGGTTGGCTTCCTGCCAGCGTTCGATCCGCGCGGCACTGCGATTGTAAACCGTGAGGCGGTGCCCGGCGCTGGCGATGTGCCGCGCGATCGCGCCGCCAATAACGCCCAGGCCCAGGAAGGATATGTTTTTGCCATCGCTCATGGCTCGGTTGTGTAGCGGCTTTTGCGGCTCCCGCCAGTTGCATATTTCGTTGGGATGAGGGGCATTGCCTTCCGCGCTGGGTGCTTTATCTGACCGGCGATGCCTGCCTCCCTGTCCATCCTGCTGTCGCCCCGGCTGCTGCGTTCGTTGTTCTGGCTTTTTGCGGTCGCCGCGCTGGCCATGGCGCTGATGCCGGTGCCGCCGCACCTGCCGATCGACCGTTTTGGCGACAAGGCGGAGCACATGCTGGCCTTCGGCACGCTGGCGCTGGTCGCAAACCTCGCCTGGCGCGAGACTTCGACGGCGGCGATCGCCCTGCGGCTCTCGGCGTTCGGCGCGCTGATCGAGGTGTTGCAGGCGATCCCAGCGCTGCATCGCGATTGCGACGTCCGCGACTGGATCGCCGACACCGTGGCGATCATCCTGGCGACGCTGGTGGCGCGGCAGCTTCGGCGCGCGTTGCCAGAGGCGCGCGACACTTAGGGTTTGCAAGGGCGCGGCTTTGCACTAGGCAGCGCGTGCAATGACCGAGACCGCAGGAACCCTCGCCCAACAGTTGACTATCGCCGATATCCGTGCGGCCGCGCAGCGCATTGAAGGCGCCGTGGTGCGTACCGATTGCGATTACAGCCGAACGCTGAGCGAGATTACCGGGGCGGAAATCTGGCTGAAGTTCGAGAACCTCCAGTTCACCGCCGCCTACAAGGAACGCGGCGCGCTCAACGCGATCATGCTGCTCAGCGATGAGCAGCGCGCCAAGGGCGTGATCGCCGCATCGGCGGGCAATCACGCACAGGGGCTGTCCTATCACGGCGGCCGCCTGGGCGTGCCGGTTACCATCGTCATGCCGCGCACCACCCCGACGGTGAAGGTGATGCAGACCGAAGTGCTGGGCGGCACGGTCGTTCTTGAAGGTGAGACTTTCGACGAAGCCTATGCCCATGCCCGCGCGATGGAGCGCCAGCTTGGCCTGACCTTCGTTCACCCGTTCGACGATCCGGCCGTTGCCGCCGGGCAGGGCACCGTGGCGCTCGAAATGCTGGAGGACGTGCCCGATCTCGACATGCTGGTGATCCCGGTGGGCGGGGGCGGGCTCGCTTCGGGGATGGGAGTCGCGGCGCGGGCGATCAAGCCCGACATCGCCCTGGTCGGGGTCGAGGCGGAACTGTTTCCCTCGATGTACAACCGCCTCAAGCACAACGAGCTGCCCTGCGGTGGCGATACCCTGGCCGAGGGCATCGCCGTGAAGGAGCCGGGCGCGTTCACCAGCCAGGTGCTGCGCCGCCTGCTCGACGACATCGTGCTGGTTGACGAAGGCTCGCTCGAACGCGCCGTCTCGCTGCTGTTGCAGATTGAAAAGACCGTGGCCGAAGGCGCGGGTGCGGCGGGTCTGGCCGCGGTGCTGGCCCACCCCGGCCGGTTCAAGGGCCGCAAGATCGGCATCCCGCTGACCGGCGGCAATATCGACACGCGCCTGCTGGCCAACGTGCTGCTGCGCGATCTCGCCCGCTCGGGCCGCCTCGCGCGGCTGCGACTGGTGTTGCAGGACCGTCCCGGCGCGCTGTTCAACGTGATCCGCGAGTTTGACCGCCACAACGTCAACATCCTCGAGGTCTATCACCAGCGGATTTTCACCCACCTTCCCGCCAAGGGCCTGACTGCCGACATCGAGTGCGAGGCGCGCGACCGTGAGCAGCTTGAAGCGCTTGTCGAGTCGCTGCGCGAAAAGGGCTATTCGGTGACCCAGGTGGAGCTGAATTGACGCCGCTGCCGGGTTGGATGTGGAAAATTAGCATCTGTTAACCTCGTATCGTGGTTAAAAGACTTTCAACGCTGGCAAAGCGGCTGCATACTGCCCCCATAACGACCAGCGCAGGATGTTTGGCGAGTGACGGCTCCGGTTCGCTTTCCCCGATTTTTTGTGACGAGCCCCGCGCCGTGCCCCTATCTGCCGGGCCGCAGCGAGCGCAAGGTGTTCACCGAATTGAAGGGCCCGCACGCGGACCAGCTCAATGATGCGCTTGGGCGGATCGGGTTCCGCCGCAGCCAGACGGTTGCCTATCGCCCCTCATGCCTCGATTGCGCCGCCTGCGTTTCGGTGCGCGTGGTGGTGGAGGAATTCCGCCCCTCGTCAACGCAAAAGCGAAACCTCAAGGCCAATTCAGATCTGGTCGCCACGCCCTGTCGGCCATGGTCCACGGTCGAGCAGTTCGAGCTGCTCCAGCGTTACCTCGGCCAGCGTCATCCCGGCGGCGGCATGGCCAACATGGATGAGGTCGATTTCGCCGACATGGTCGAGCATACGCCGGTCGATACCCAGGTGATCGAATACCGCGAACCGACCGCCGATGGAACGCCGGGCCGCCTGGTCGGCGCCTGCCTGACTGACCGCCAGGGCGACGGGCTGTCGATGATCTACAGCTTCTACGATCCCACGCACCCGCTGCGTGAGGGGTTGGGCAACTACATCATTCTCGATCACATCCGTCGTGCGCAGCAGGAAGGGTTGCCCTTCGTCTATCTTGGCTACTGGGTCGATGGCTCGGTGCGGATGCAATACAAGGTTCGCTACCGGCCGCTGGAACGCCTCGGCCGGGACGGGTGGAGCCGGATTTCCGATGAAGAGCAGGACCGCCTGATCTCCTCCGCTGCCACCCTGCGCCGCAGCGACGCGTTGCCGCTTGACGGCAGCACCAAGGATGGTGCCCACGGCGGGCAGGAGCAGTACCGGGTCGAGGTCTAGGCCTTACCCGATTCCATCACATTCCGGTCGAACCAGTGCGCCGCCAGCGCACCGGCGAGTTGCGCCGCGATGAAGCCCGGCACGCTTGACGGGGCGATCCCGGCGAAGCTGTCGCTGAGGCTGCGGGCGACGGTGATCGCGGGATTGGCGAAGCTGGTCGACGAGGTGAACCAGTAGGCTGCGGCGATGTACAGCGCGACGCTTGCCGGGATCGCGGCGGGGCGATTGCGCGCGGTCAGCAGGATCGTCGCGACCAGCCCGAAGGTGGCGATGAACTCGCCCAACCATTGCCCGGCTCCGCCGCGCAGATGCTGCGAGGTCTGGATCACCGGCAGGCCGAACATCGCGTGCGCCGTCCACACGCCCAGCAGGCCGCCGCCAAGCTGCACCGCGATCATCGCCACCAGCCCCGGCCAGGTTCCCTCGCCGCGCAGGCGCATGACCAGGCTGACCGCCGGGTTGAAATGCGCCCCCGAAACCGGCGCGAGCATGGCGATCAGCACATAGAGCATGGCCGCCGTCGCTGCGGCATTGGCCAGCAGCGCCAGCGCGACGTTTCCTCCCGCCAGTCGCTCGGCCATGATCCCCGATCCGACCACGGTGGCGAACAGGAAGAAGCTGCCGAGCGCCTCGGCCCACAGGGTCTGCCTCACGCCGCGCCCTCCATCGTGCCGATCGCGGCCAACGCCGCCTGTGCCGCGACGCGGTCCATCCCCGCCAGATCAAGAGCAAGGAAGGCATTGACCCGCATTTCCAGCAGCCGCCATGTCTCGGCAAAGGCGGCGTCGACCTCGGCCTCGCTCCCGCTCACGTCGGCGGGATCGGGGAGGCCCCAATGTGCGCGCAGCGGCGATCCGGGGAACACCGGGCAAGCCTCGCCCGCGGCATTGCCGCAGACCGTGATCGCAAGATCGATCTCGGGCGCGTCGGGTCCGGTGAACTCCAGCCAGCTTTTTGAGCGGAACCGCGAGGTATCAAATCCGTGTGCCGCCAGCAGGCGCAGCGCGCCGGGATGGGGGACGCCCTTGGGCTTGCTCCCCGCGCTGAAGGCGGCGATGCGGCCTTGACCCAGCCGGTCGAACAGCGCCTCGCCAAGGATCGAGCGGGCGGAATTGCCGGTGCACAGCACCAGCACGGAACGGACGGCAACCATGCGGACTCCTCAGGCCAGTATCGCGGTGGGCGCCGGGCAGGGCAGGCATTCCGCCCCGCCGCAGCAATTCTCTGTCAGACAGGCCAGCACCCCGCCCATCGCGGCGAAGTCGGCGGAATAGATGATCGACCGGCCTGCGCGGCGCTGACCGATCAGCCCGGCATGGCTGAGCTGCGTAAGGTGAAAGCTGAGCGATGAGGCGGGAAGGTCAAGCGCCCGCGCCATCGCCCCCGCTGCCATGCCGTCCGGCCCGGCCTGCACCAGCAGGCGATAGGCGGCGAGCCGGTGCTCCTGCGCAAGCGCGCCAAGCGCGCGGATGACGTGATCGGCCTGCACCGGCTTACCCTTCGATATTTCGATAATTATCGAAATAAAGGTTCGGCGTGGTGAGTCAAGCTGTGTTGCCCGCCGGTCATGGGTCAGTTTGAAATTGCGCGTTTGAGATAGGGCACGCGCTTGCCGGGCTTGGCGTCGGCTGCTTCGATCAGCATTCCAGCGCCTGCGATCTTCCAAAGACCGTCCAACGAGGCAGCGCCTCCTCGCGGTTTGCGAAGAGGCGCTGTCAGCGTTTCATTTCTGTAGAAATCAGGCGGGCAGGCCCGAGATCGCCTTCATTTCCATGAAGTCCTTGAGGCCGGCCAGACCGCCCTCGCGGCCATTGCCGGACTGCTTGTAGCCGCCGAACGGGGCGCCGGGGCTGGGGCCCCAGTTGTTGATTGCGACCATGCCGGCGCGGAGCCGCGACGCGACCGACGCGGCCTTGGCCGGATCGCCGGTGATCGCAGCGGAAAGGCCATATTCCGTTGCGTTGGCCAGATCGATGGCATCTTCAAGGCTGTCATAGGTAAGGATCGTCGCCACCGGACCGAAGATCTCTTCCTGGGCGATCCGCATGTCGGGGGTCACGCCCGAGAACACGGTCGGCTGGATGTAATAGCCGCGGTTGACGCCAGCGGGCAGGTCGGTGCCGCCGGTTTCCAGCGTCGCGCCTTCGTCGATCGCCGACTGGATCAGGTCCTTCACCTTCTCGTATTGCGCCTTGTTGACCACGGGGCCGAGGTGGTTGCCTTCAGCCATCGGGTCGCCGACCGGAGTGGCCGAATACATCGCCTTGTAGAAGGCGACCGTCTCGGCCTCGCGGTTCTTGGCGGTCAGCACCTTGGTCGGGCTGATGCAGCTCTGGCCGGTGTTGATCAGCGGGCCCATCGCCACCGGGGCGAGCTGGGTGTTGAGGTCGGCATCGGGCAGCACGAGGTTGGGCGACTTGCCGCCCAGTTCCTGGTGGACGCGCTTGACCGTAGGCGCGGCGGCGATCGCTACCTGGATGCCCGCGCGGGTCGATCCGGTGAAGCTGACCATCTCGACATCGGGATGGCTGGAAATCGCGTTGCCCGTGGTCGGCCCGTCGCCGTTGACGAGGTTGAACACGCCCGGCGGCACCCCGGCCGCATCCAGGATCTCGGCAAAGATCATGGCATTGGTCGGGCATTCTTCCGAGGGCTTGAGCACCATGGTATCGCCCGCCGCCAGCGCCGGGGCGACCTTCAGCGCGATCTGGTTGAGCGGCCAGTTCCATGGGGTGATCATCCCGACCACGCCGATCGGCTCGTAGGCGACCTTGTAGCCGGGGCCATCCTCCATGAAGCTGAAGTCCTTCAGCGCCTGGATGGTGGACACAACACCGCTGATCCCGGCGCCAACCTGTGCGGTGAGCGCGAAGCTGAGCGGCGCCCCCATTTCCTCGGCCATCGCCGCGGCAAGGTCCTGCGCGCGCTTCTTGAATTCGACGACGATCCGTTCGAGCAAGGCAATGCGCTCTTCGCGGGTGGTCTGGCTATAGGTCTTGAAGGCGCGGCGCGCGGCGGCCACCGCCTTGTCGACATCGGCCTTGGTGCCGACGCTGATGACGGCGCAGGCCTCTTCCGTGGCGGGATTGATCACTTCGCGGCGGGCACCGCCTTCGCTGTTCACCCATTTGCCGTCGATGTAATGTTGCAGCCTCTCGCGCATCGCGAATCTCCTTTAAGGGATCGATTAAACCGGAAGACTCTCGGGCCGTCCCGGAGAGATTGCAAGGTGCAATCTACCAAGAATTGGCGGTCAGGAGCGGACTTTCAGGGGTGGGGTGTGCGACATGGGCACCAGCGGCCCGCGGCCCGAACACGGCAGGCAGCAAATCGCCGCACCCCTTCTCCCGCAGAAGTCGAAGGGGTGCGGCGACTGTACGCCTGACGATCTGATATCAGGCGGACTTGGAAGGCACTGCCGTCAATACGATTTCCTTCGAATTCGGTCCTTCGGCGCGGATCCTTTGCGCTTCCTCCTTGCGCATGATCTGGACCAGGCGATCAAGCTTGTAGGAATCGACCGAGATGATGATGTTGGCACGGAAGCGCTGGCCCGGCGCAAGCGACGCAGGCATCGGATGCAACGACCTGAGGTGTTCCACGGCTGTCAGGGCAACCCGATCAAGCGCCTTGTCGCCCGAGGGGCGCGCCACCGTCAGGGCGGCGGGGCGTCCGGCTTCATCGCTGGTGAACGTGACAGCAGTGTATCCGCCATCCGCGCGCACGTCGCGTGCGACTGACCAATTGAGCGTGTTGTCGAGGCTGCGGGTCAGGTCCTGCGACACCTTGCTCACCCATTTGTTGAGCGTCGGCCGCTGGCTTTCGACGATGATCGACTGATCTGCCCTGGTCGGAGCGGGGATCAATGCCGAGGCGGCAATGGTGGCGGCGATCGCCGCGGTAAGAGCAAGTTTCATGGGGACGTCCTTTTCGTACCAATGCGGACGCGACCCGCAAGAATCCACAGATTGAGGTGTGTCCTTTTGGCTGATTGTGCACCGAGGGGGTGGTCGCCGCATCCCTTGCCGGGGAAGTGGAAGAGGTGCGACGACCGTGGGCCTGACGGCCCGTTTTCAGGCGGACCTAGCCCTGATGACCAACAATGGTGAGGGCGATCACGCGGCTGTCAGCTCGCTCGGCAAGCTGGCGCTGTGCTTCCTCCCTTTGGGCAAGGCGGGCATAGTCCTCGTAAGACTTCTGGTCGCTCGCCACGATGAGATAGGCACGGAAGCGCTGCTGATCGCTCACCAGTTCTGGCAGGGGATGCAGATTGCGCAAACGCCGCACCGAATTCATCGCGACGCGATCAAGCGCGCTGTCGCCTGACCGTCGCGCCAGCACCATGTTTCCTGGCTGACCATCGGGAGCGGCCGTGAAGGTGATCGCAACGATACCATCATGGTATGCGGAATTCTGGGCAAACAATGCCGAATCCAGATTGCGCGAAAGTTGGGTCGATACCGAACTTACCCACGCCGGCTGACTGATGCGCTGGCTCTGGACAATGATCGGGGCGTCGGCGCGTGTTGGCGATGCGACGAAGGTGGACGCTGCGAGAGAAGCAGCGACGACTGCGGTTACGGCAAGTTTCATGGGGAACATCCTTCCCTGTGACAATGCGGACGCGACCCGCAAGAATCCACGGGTTAAGGCGTTATCATTATGTCTCAGATCGAAGGTGGGGAAAGGCGCGCTCTGCGGATCGAACACTGTTCCCGCAAGACCGCAATGTATCCTAATGTTGCGCTACGTCAACTCGGTTTAACTGATAATGAGTGTCGTTTGTCGAATCGTGGTGGGATGTTGTGTGCGCAAGTTTGCGTTCGACCGATCGCGCCAGGATTTTCCTTGCTATGTCGAAAGATAGAGCTGCCGCTCCGCGGCGCGGCGGCGCACCAATCCGGGGAGCAGCTTGCCCCCGGCATGCACCCATTTGCCGAACTCTGCCGCGGCACCGGCATAGTCACCGGCGCAGTGCAGACGGGTAAGCGCGGCGCGGGCGATTGCGCCTGTGTTGTAGTGGAAGCAAACCATCGCATCGAACTGTGCCTGGCTAGTCGGGGCCCGGCCCAGCGCCCGTGAAACGTCGGCGGCAAACCGGGTGATGTCGTGCTCCAGCCGGGCATCGCATTGCGCCTGGGTCCACACCGTTTCGGGGCCGATATCCGTGCCGGTCGTGCCCCAGCCGATGGTCCACGGCGCTCCGCCAGTTCCGGGATCGGCGTAGGCGGCAAGGCACCCGTCAGCCTGGCGGCGGGCGCAGCTTTCGAACCGTTTGATCAAGGCCAGCCCCGGCGCGCCGATGGCGCGCGGACCCGAGACGGCGGGGGGCGAGGGTGCGGCGGGGGGCTGATGCTGCTCGGTGGCGATTGCCGGTGACGGCGGGGAAGCAGGCGCGGGGGTCTGCGCTGCCTTCATGCGGCGCAATGCATCGGAAAAGTCGAACGAAAACGGCATGGGGTTCCCTCTTTGGTTGCGGCGAGGCGTTATTATACCAAACGTACCCAAGGCGCGAGACTCGCGCCGGGGCGGGTGCTAAGTGAGTAGCTTCCCTGTGAAGGACTTGGCATCGATTGCCTTTGCGCAGGGACAGGGGGAGTTCCTGATGCTTCGCTCTTGTTTCGATGACAGTGGTACGCACGCTGATTCCAGGGTGGTCGTTTGGGGTGGTTTGATAGGCAACACCGAAGCCTTCTCGGTGCTTGAATACTTGTGGGAGCAGTTCTTGCGCGAACCCGCCGAGGGCAAACCGTCGATCAAGAAATTCAGCGCTCGCGATTGCAGGCGAGGAAGGGGCGAGTTCGACGGATGGGAAGAGGGCGCACGCGACAGAGCGCGTAAAATCGCCCGTGACATAATCGTCAAATCGCAGCTTGTACCCGTGTGCTACGCTGTTCCGCTAGATGACTTTAACCGGATAATCCGTGGGCGTGTTCGGCGTGCATTTGGCGATGCCAATGCCATTGCGTTTGCCGCATGTGCTGACACGGCAATGAAGTTGGCCAAGAAGCGAAATGAAGCCATGGCATGCGTATTCGATGCGGGCCAAGAAACTCCGTTCCTCACCGAGCTGCTTGCGGACAACATTAAGCGGGCGAAAGATATGTCCGTGCCGATCTCGCATACTTTTCAAGCAGTCGCCGACAGCTACGGGTTACAAGCCGCAGATACCATCGCCACCGAGCATTACTGGTACACGCTCAACAGCATTCAAACTGGTAGCGCTGAGCCGGAGCCGCACATGCGCGCGCTCTTAAGAGATACCGACCCTTTTGGTTATGTGATGGTCAGAGCAGACATGGAGAATCTTCGCGACCGGTATCGCAAGCAGTTCCCGTTATGGCGCTACTTTGGGCGTAAGCGATGATCGCTGCACCAGCCTATCAAGAGCGACTTCGGCCTCGGTGGGGCTTAGTTCGCCAGCCTCGATCAGCCTTTCGGCTTCGGCGCGGAACCTTGCGCTCTGCTCTTCGGGCGTCTCGTTTCGCTTCTTCTTCGGCATTACCGCGCACCAATCGTTTCATAGGTGAGCCGCTTGCCGACTGCACCGCGCAACAGATAGTCGCTGCGCTCGGTGTCCTCAATGCCAAGGGCCGAACGGTTGCTATACCGGAAGTCGAACTCGGCAAGATACCGGTGCAGATGCTTCTCGGAGCAGAACTGGTACACGCCTCGCATCCCACGCTTGAAGATGCTGAAATAGCCTTCGATCTGGTTGGTGCTGGACCCGTCCTTGGTCGCGTAGTTACCGATGCCGTGGAAAACGCGACGATGGTCGGCAAACTCCTTGCCAACGCTCCAATAGTGGCGGGCTTCGTCGGTAACCAGAATGGCTTCTTTCGACACATAGGCACGAACGATTTCGGCAATCTCGTTCGGGCCAATCTGTTCCGCGTGGACGGACTTGGTGCGGCCAGTCGCCTTGTCGAGCAGCGAAACGACCTTCATCTTGTGGCGGAAACCGCCCTTGGCGCGTTCCACGCCAGACTTGTTCCCGATGAAGGTTTCGTCGGCCAGAACTTCGCCGCCAGCACCGCCGAACAAGTCAAGGTTGGTTTCGCTCATAGCCTCGCGAATGCGGTGCGACATGAACCAAGCGGTCTTGAGGGTAACGCCCAAAATGCGATGAAGCTGATTGCTCGAAATGCCCTTTTTGCTGCCCGCAATCAGATAGATAGCCTGCAGCCAAACGCGCATCGGAACCTTGCTGTCCTCAAAGATGGTGCCGATCTTGACGGTAAAGGGCTTGCGGCACTGGTAGCACTTGTACGCGCCAACGCGGGTGCTCTTGCCCTGCATCTTGGACAGGCGATCTACACCGCCACAGTGCGGGCAAACAGGGCCATTCGGCCAGAGGCGCGCCTCAACGTAAGCGTAGGCCGCTTCTTCGTTGTGAAAGTGAGGGGCGGAAAGGTTCGACATGACAGGCTCCGTTCGTTGGAACCTACCTACGCAAATCCGTTGGGTACGTCAAGTATAATAACGCCTGCGGCGAACCAAATCGGTTATTTAAACCCGTGTAGGAAACCAGAAATTGCGAAACATTTGCACGCCTGCGCCACAGCCCAAAGGCGGGGCGGTGGAGATCTTGCAGAAACGAGATGGAATAGGGTTGGCGCGATCGCGCCTTCGTGGCGCTGCGCTGGCCGCTGCGGGGACATCGCCTTGTGCCCGAGGCCGGAACCGCGGCCGGCCCGAAGACCGACCGCGGCGGGTGCGACCCGACGGCAAGCTCGGGTGGTGCGACCCAATGGCCATGCAACACCGCAACCTTCCGCATCGCGCCCTAGCGCCGATTCGGCAGCCCGGAAGCGCTTTCAATAGAGCATGAATTGCATTTCAAACAAAGCCGCGCCTGCGTAACTTTCTGCGCAGCGCGTTCAATGTGTGCGCAACGGAATGTTGCGCAGGCAAAAAAAGAGGCGCCCGGCTCGCGCCGGACGCCTCTCGATGTAGTCGGTGTAGCGCGAATCAGGCGCTGTAGTACATGTCGAACTCGACCGCCGACGGCGTGGTTTCCCAGCGCAGCACTTCGGGCCACTTCAGTTCGACGTAGGCGTCGAGCTGGTCCTTGGTGAACACGCCGCCCTGCAGCAGGAAGTCGTGATCGGCTTCGAGACATTCGAGCGCTTCGCGCAGCGAACCGCAAACGGTCGGCACCTGGGCCAGTTCGGCCGGGGGCAGATCATAGAGGTTCTTGTCCATGGCTTCGCCCGGATGGATCTTGTTCTTGATCCCGTCGAGCCCGGCCATCAGCAGCGCCGAATAGCACAGGTAAGGGTTGGCCATCGCGTCGGGGAAGCGGAATTCCACGCGCTTGGCCTTGTCGCCTGCGCCATAGGGGATGCGGCACGAGGCCGAACGGTTGCGCGCCGAATAGGCCAGCAGCACCGGCGCTTCGTAGCCCGGCACCAGGCGCTTGTAGCTGTTGGTGGTCGGGTTGGTGAAGGCGTTGAGCGCCTTGGCGTGCTTGATCACGCCGCCGATGAAGTAGAGGCACATGTCCGACAAGCCGGCGTAGCCGTTCCCGGCGAACAGCGGCTTGCCGCCATCCCAGATCGAGATGTGGGTGTGCATGCCGCTGCCGTTGTCGCTCTTGATCGGCTTGGGCATGAAGGTTGCGGTCTTGCCGTAGGCCTGGGCGACCTGGTGGACGACGTACTTGTAAACCTGCATCCGGTCGGCGGTCTGGACCAGGGTGCCGAAGGTCAGGCCCAGTTCGTGCTGGGCGCTGGCGACTTCGTGGTGGTGCTTGTCGCAGGGCAGGCCCATTTCGAGCATGGTCGAGACCATCTCGCCGCGCACGTCGACCAGGCTGTCGACCGGAGCGACCGGGAAGTAACCGCCCTTGGCGCGCGGACGGTGGGCCAGGTTGCCCGCCTCATACTTGGTGTCCGAATTGGTCGGCAGTTCGATGTCGTCGATCTTGAAGCCGTTGCCGTCATAGCCGTCGTAGAAGCGCACGTCGTCAAAGACGAAGAACTCGGCTTCCGGGCCGACGTAAACGGTGTCGCCGATGCCGGTCGACTTGAGGTAGGATTCGGCGCGCTTGGCGGTCGAGCGGGGATCGCGGCCATAGAGATCGCCGGTCGAGGGTTCGACGATGTCACAATTGATGATCATCATCGGGGTGGCGCTGAACGGATCGATATAGACCGCATCGAGGTCCGGCTTGAGGATCATGTCGGATTCGTTGATCGCCTTCCAGCCCTCGATCGAGGAGCCGTCGAACATCAGGCCGTCTTCCAGTTCATCCTCGCCGATCACCCCGGCGACCATGGTGAGGTGCTGCCACTTGCCCTTGGGGTCGGTGAAGCGCAGATCGACCCACTCGATTTCCTCTTCCTTGATGCGCTTGAGGATGTCCTTTGCCTTGGCCATTTTTCGTCCTTTTGTATTGCTCCCGCCGCAGGGCGGGGGTTCTTCGTTTCCCCTCCCGCCCCGCTGGCGGGGCTGGGGGAGGGACTGTTCGTTTGGGTTCGGGCAACGGGCCTTCCCCCGACCCCTCCCGCTTGCGGGAGAGGGGAATGCGAAACTTCGTGCGTTCTATATGGCGTCGTTGTCGCGCTCGCCCGTGCGGATGCGCAGCGCGCTTTCGACCGGGAACACGAAGATCTTGCCATCGCCGATCCGCCCGGTCTGCGCCGCGGCGGCAATCGCTTCGACGGTGCGTTCGGCCAGGCTGTCAGGCACGACAACCTCAAGCTTCACCTTGGGCAGGAAGTCGACGACATATTCGGCGCCGCGATAAAGCTCGGTGTGGCCCTTCTGCCGGCCGAAGCCCTTCGCTTCGGTCACGGTGATGCCCGAAACGCCAACCTCGTGAAGGGCTTCCTTCACTTCGTCGAGCTTGAACGGCTTGATGATCGCTTCGATCTTCTTCACGTCGTTACGTCCCCTGCACAGCAGACCGGTGCCGCCCTGTGAACCATCGTGGGGGCGACCCGGGAATTGCGAAATGCCACGCGACTCGTTCAATCAAGAATCGTGCCAGTGGCGCTGCGCAGGCCCTAGGCGAAGTGCGATCGCGGGGAAAGGGCGGAATCGCAAGATATGGTGTGGGTGACGACGATCGAAACTAAGATTAGTTCACGATTGCGTGCGGAAGCTTGCGCGATTTTTCAGCAGGGTGTGCCTGAAATTTAGGCAGCATGGGTTCGCGCTGGGAGGCATAGCTCTGGGGTGGCGCCGCCGTGCAAACCGGATCAGAGCGAAAGCCCCGCCGTCTCGTCCAGTCCGGCCATCAGGTTGAGGTTCTGCACCGCCGCCCCGCTCGCCCCCTTGCCGAGGTTGTCGAGCCGGGCAACCAGCCGTGCCTGGCTGCCGTCGCGGCTGCCATAGACGTAGAGATCGAGCCGGTCGGACGGCACCATCGAGCCGCGCAGCAACAGTTCGTCCGGGTTCTCCTGGTTGACTCGCACGACCTTGCTGCCCGCATAGAAATCGGCGAGGCAATCGCGCAGCCCATCGGTCGGCGCGGCATGGTCCATCAGACCGAGGTGCAGCGGCACCTCAACCACCATGCCCCGATGTGCCGCGATCACGGCGGGGGCGAACAGCGGAGCGTGGGCAAGCCCGGCATAGGCCTGCATCTCGGGTACGTGCTTGTGACCCATGGCGAGGCCATAGTCGCGAAAGGCGATGTCGGGATCGGCCTCGAACCGTGCGATCAGCGCCTTGCCGCCGCCCGAATAGCCCGAGACGGCGTGGCAGACATAGGGCCAGTCGCTGGGCAGCAGGGCATTGCGCACCAGCGGGGCGAGCAGGCCGATGAAGCCGGTGGGATAGCAGCCGGGATTGCTCACCAGTTGGGCTTCCGCCACCTTGGCGCGCCCGATCACTTCGGGGAAGCCATAGGTCCAGCCCGGCGCGACGCGGTGGGCGCTGGAGGCGTCGACGATCCGCACCTTGCTGCCTTCGGCGAGCGCCACGGCCTCGATCGCCGCATCGTCGGGCAGGCACAGCACGGCGAAATCGGCGGCATGAAAGGCATCGCGCCGCGCCGCCGGGTCCTTGCGCGCGGCATCGTCGAGCAGGATCAGCTCGAATTCGTCGCGGGGGGAAAGCCGCTCGACGATTTCGAGTCCGGTGGTGCCGACGGCGCCGTCGATGAAAACTGTATGGGCCATATGGGGTACTCGCGATGCGGTCCGGATGGGTCCGGGCGCGGGGAAGGGAGGGGACGGAGGCGTTACCCTCGTCGCTCTTCCAGCGATTCGAGCGGCAGATAGCCGACGAAGCCGTCATCCCCCGCCTGGCCCCAGGCCCAGCCACCGGCAATGTCCAGCACGTTGAACAGGGTGCCGCCCGCCAGATCGTCCACCGCCTCGGCATCGGGGCGGCCCAGCTTGCGCAGCGTGGCACCGGCGGTCGCCACCGTGCGCGGCATGGGTACGGCGTAGTGCGGCACGAAGCAGCGCCCCGCAAGGCGGATATGCGCAAGATCGCCGCGCACCGGCCAGTGGCCGACGTCGAGCTTTTCGGCAGGACCCGAAAGGGCAAGCTGCCCGGAAGGAATTGCGGTCTGCTCCAAGGTCTTTACGTACCCCCACTCAGCAAGGCGCGCGCTTACCGCGCGCAAGCGCCGCAGTAAAGCGCGCTTGCACACGGCGTCCCGAATCGATGCCTGCGCGGTTCTAGCGATGGGCGATGGCGAGCATGCCGGCGTTGAAGTCGGTCGTGTTGCGCCGCAGCCCGCGTATGCGGAAGGCCTCATAGCAACCACCGTAGATCGCGCCGCGTCCGGGCGGCCAGGGATCGTGGATGCGGAGCGCCGAACCGCCCATCGCCATGTCGCCCGAAGACCACAGCGCGCTGACCACGACCACGTGCCCGCCATGGGTGCCGCCGCTGCTCCAGTTGCCCGCCACCCACAGTGGTCCGTGGCGGATCATGTCGGCCAGTTCGGAAACCGTCCAGCGGCGCGGCGCGTGGAAGGTGAGATGATGTTCGGTGAGGAAAGTCTGGATATTCTCGGTC
>JAGWUU010000042.1 GCA_028868335.1 Sphingomonadales bacterium
GGCGGCACCTGGGACCTGTTCCGCTATCCCGGCATTCGTTCGGACAGCGATATGCACACGCTGGGTTTCTCCTTCGCGCCGTGGAAGCACGAGAAGGCGATTGCCGATGGCGACGCGATTCTCGAATACCTCGACAGCATCACTGACCGTTACGGTCTGCGGCAGAAGATGCGGATGGGAATGAAGGTGTTGTCCGCCGACTGGAACAGCGCCACGGCGCGCTGGGCGATCGTTCTGGAAGGCGCCGACGGAACACGGCAACGCCTTCAGGCGCGGTTCCTGTTCCTCGGTTCGGGCTACTATGACTACGACGATCCCTATGACGCCGGGTTCAAGGGGCGCGACAGCTTCAAGGGGCAGATCATCCACCCGCAGTTCTGGCCGCAGGACCTCGACTATGCCGGCAAGAAGGTGGTGGTGATCGGATCGGGCGCCACGGCCGTCACCATCGTTCCGGCCATGGCGGAAGGTGGCGCGGGCCACGTCACCATGTTGCAGCGCACGCCCACCTGGATCATGTCGCGCCCGGCGAAGGACGGGATCGCCAATGGCCTGCGCAAGATCCTGCCGGAACGGCTGGCCTATGCGATCACCCGCGCCAAGAACGTCTTCCTTGCCGACCTGATGTTCAAGCGATCGCGCAACCAGCCGGACAAGGTGAAGGACTTCCTGATCAAGGGCCTGCGCGAAAACCTTGGGCCGGACTATGACAGCGAAGCCTTCACCCCGCCCTACAACCCGTGGGAACAGCGGCTGTGCTTCGTTCCCGACGCGGACCTGTTCAAGGCGCTGAACGCGGGCAAGGCCAGCGTCGTCACCGATCATGTCGACAGCTTCGACGCCACCGGGATCAAGCTCAGGTCGGGCAAGCACATCGACGCGGACATCATCATCACCGCAACGGGGCTGGCCATGCGCTTTGCGGGCAAGATCGCGATCAGCCTTGATGGCCGGCCGGTCGATTTCAGCCAGCACTATTTCTACCGCAACTGCATGTTCTCCAACCTGCCCAACCTTGCCGGGATCTTCGGTTACGTGAACGCCAGTTGGACCCTGCGGGTGGACATCGTCGCCGAATACCTGACCCGTCTGTTCAACCAGATGGACGCGATCGGCGCAGTCGCGGCAACCCCGTTCATGGCTGCTGGCGAGGAGCCTGCGGAAGACGACGTGTTCGATTTTTCGTCCGGCTACATCCAGCGCGGGAAGCACCTGATGCCCAGGAACGCAGCCGCCTTGCCGTGGCGCCTCAATCAGGAATACCGCAAGGACCGGGTGGACATGCGCCAGGCACCGATCGACGATGGCGTGCTGCGATTCACCCGGGCGCGCGAAGTAGTCGACGCCTGAGCGCGGAACGACGCGCGGCGTTTGACAGGCACCGGCTCAGCCCGAGCTTGTCGAAGGCCGCGCGCAACCCTAGCGTCTGATGCCTATGACCGATTCACAACGCATCTGGACCGCCGCGCTGCTCGTCATCGGCGACGAGATCCTCTCCGGGCGCACGCAGGACAAGAACGTCGCCCAGGTGGCGAGCTGGCTCAACGTCCAGGGCATCCGCCTCGTCGAGGTGCGCGTGGTGGGCGATAGCGAGGCAGCGATCATCGAGGCCGTGAACGCACTGCGGGCGCGGAACGACTATCTTTTCACCACCGGCGGGATCGGTCCGACCCACGATGACATCACCGTAGATGCGGTCGCCAGGGCGCTGGGCGTGGCGGTGGTGATCCACCCCGAAGCCCGCGCGATCCTTGAGCGCTACTACGCAACACGCGGCGGGCTCAACGAACCGCGCCTGCGCATGGCCCGCGTGCCGGACGGGGCAGAGCTGATCCCCAACCGCATGTCGGGTGCGCCGGGCATCCAGATTGGCAACGTGTTCCTGATGGCCGGTGTCCCCTCGATCACCGCCGGGATGCTCGACGCGCTGACCGGCACGCTGGAGGGCGGGCAGCCGGTGCTGTCCGAGACGATCGGCTGCTGGGTCCAGGAAAGCGAGATCGCCGAGCTTTTGCGCGAAACCGAGAAGGCCCATGAAGGCACCTCGATCGGCTCCTACCCGTTCTTCCGCGATGGCAAGGTCGGCGCGAATTTCGTGATCCGGGCGACCGATCCCGCCAATCTTGAGGCCTGCGCCGAAGCCTTGCTCGTCAGCCTTCGGGCCATCGGGCGCGAGGCGGTTCCGGGTGGGATTTAAGGCAGCCATGGTGATCGCCATTGCCGGTGCTGGGCTGGTTTCGGCCTGTTCCGCCGACCGGGAGAGCATCGCCAGGCTCGAACGCGCGCTGGGATCCGACCCCAGCGCGACCCGGGCGCTTGAGCATTGGTGTGCGGCGCGCGGGCTGGCCGCGAATCCGGTCGTCACGGCCAGGGTTCTGGCGGAGGCCCCGCCACCCGAGCCAGACGGACTACGCCAGCGCCTGGCGGCCGGGCCGGAGGCCGTGCTGGGCTATCGCCATGTCGAACTGGTCTGCGGGGGCCGCGTGCTGTCGGTGGCGCACAACTGGTATCGCCGCGACCACCTGAGCGCCGCCATGAACGCCGTGCTCGACGGCTCCGACGCGCCCTTTGGCAAGGTCGTCGCGCCGCTGCGCTTCACCCGCGAGACGATCGACAGCCGCCACGGGGGCGAGCCGGGCTGCCCGCACGGAACCGTGCTTTCGCAGGTGGCCCTGCTGCGCCTGCCCGATGGCGCGCCGCTGGCGCTTGTCACCGAGTGCTATACCCGCGCCGCGATCCAGCGATAAAAGGCGATCGCCCCAGCGAAAAGGGCCGGAGGTTTCCCCCCGGCCCCTTCATTTGTTCGCCTGGCGCGACGGTCAGCCGCCGTGGACTTCCGCCACGTCGACCTTCAGGCCCGGACCCATCGACGACGACAGGGCGACCTTGCGCAGGTACTTGCCCTTGGCGCCGGCCGGCTTGGCCTTGACCACGGCATCGACGAAGGCGTCGAAGTTGGCGCGCAGCGCCTCGTTCGAGAACGACAGCTTGCCGATCCCGCCGTGAATGATTCCGGCCTTCTCGACGCGGTATTCAACCTGGCCGCCCTTGGCAGCCTTGACGGCTTCGGCGACGTTCGGGGTGACGGTGCCCAGCTTGGGGTTCGGCATCAGGCCCTTGGGACCCAGCACCTTGCCCAGGCGGCCAACGACGCCCATCATGTCGGGCGTGGCGATGACGCGGCCATAGTCGAGGTTGCCGGCCTGCATGTCTTCCAGCAGGTCCTCGGCGCCGACCTTGTCGGCCCCGGCAGCGAGCGCCTTTTCGGCGTTGTCACCGCGAGCGAATACCGCAACCTTGATGTCCTTGCCGGTGCCCGAGGGCAGCACGACCATGCCGCGGACCATCTGGTCGGCGTGGCGCGGATCGACGCCCAGGTTCAGCGCGACTTCAAGGCTCTCGTCGAACTTGGTGGTCTTGAGGTCCTTGAGAAGCTGGATCGCTTCCTCGATGCCGTAGAGCTTCTGGTTGTCGCCCAGCTTTTCCGTGAGGACCTTATGCTTCTTGGTCAGCTTCGCCATGTCCTTAGCCCTCCACAACCTGAAGGCCCATCGAACGGGCGGAACCTTCGATGATCTTCGTCGCCTGCTCGATGTCGTTCGCGTTGAGATCGGCGAACTTGGTCTGGGCGATTTCCGCCAGCTTCGAACGGGCGATCGTTCCCGCCGAAACCTTGCCCGGTTCCTTCGAGCCCGACTTGAGGTTGGCGGCCTTCTTGATCAGGAAGCTGGCCGGGGGCGTCTTGGTGACGAAGGTGAAGCTGCGATCCGCATAGACCGTGATGATGGTCGGGATCGGCATCGACACTTCGAGTTCCTGCGTGGCGGCGTTGAACGCCTTGCAGAACTCCATGATGTTCACGCCGCGCTGGCCCAGGGCCGGACCGATCGGCGGCGACGGGGTCGCCTTGCCTGCAGGGACCTGCAGCTTGATATAGCCTTCAATCTTCTTGGCCACGATGGGCCTCCTTTCTTCCTGTCGGGCTGCCGAAACGCGCCCTCAGAGTGAGCGGTCAAGCAAAGGGCGTGAAAGCCCTTCTCCCGCACGGAATCACCCGACCAAGGCCGAGCGAAGGCGCGCGCATAGGCCAAGACCGTACAAATGGAAAGCAAAAAGGCCGCGTATCGCTAGTTGCTGGCGCTTCCTGCCTTCGCCCGCCGAACCGGCTCGAAATTCAACGACAGCGCGTGGTAGAGCTTGTCGTGGCAGACGCGGGCGCTGATCCAGTCCGCAATCAGGGCCGCGCCGAATAGCGGCAGGATCATGCTGCGGTCCGCGGTCATTTCCATGACGATGATGATCGCGGTCAACGGCGCGCGGACAACTCCGGTGAAGTAGGCGATCATTCCAAGCAGGACGATCGCGCCCGACTGACCAGGCGGAAACAGCTCAGAAACGAGCTGGCCCAGCCCCGCGCCGGTTGACAGCGACGGCGCGAAAATACCGCCGGGCGCGCCGCTGAGCGCCGTGGCCGTGGTGGCGATAAACCGCGCGGGCCCGAATTCCAGTGGCAGGCTGGCGCCGCGCAGCAGCGCGCGGGTTTCCTCGTAACCAGTTCCCCAGCTCAGGCCACCCGTCGCCCAGCCGGTCACGGCAACCACCAGCCCGCACAACAGCGACAGCATGACGGGGCGACGCGCGAGGGCGCCGACCGGACCGTGCCGGATCGTACGCACCGCGATCAGCATCCGGGCAAAGCCGCCCCCGGCGAGTCCGCCCACCACGCCCGCCAGCGGCGCCGCGATCAGCATGGTCCGGAGCGGCAGGTTCTGGCTCATTGCACCGAAATAGACGTAGTCCCCGGCCAGTCCCAGGCTGACCAGACCACCGATCAGCACGGCACCCATCACCAGCACCGCCACTCGCTGCTCGAACGCGGCGGCCAGTTCCTCGATCGCAAAGGCGACACCAGCAAGCGGCGTGTTGAATGCCGCCGCGATGCCCGCAGCGCCTCCGGCGATGATCACGCCCGAAGTAATGGGAACGCGCAACCATCTGTGGGTCGCCACCATGATCGCCGCACTGATCTGCACGGTCGGCCCTTCGCGTCCGACCGATCCTCCGGCCAGGAGCATGGTCAGCGTGCCCAGGACCTTGGCCGCGGCGGCGCGCAGCGAAACCAGCGGACCGCGCGCGGCACGCACCGGATGACGCGCCGCCGCCATGACCTGCGGAATCCCGGAGCCGCTCGCTTCCGGAATCCAGCGCCGCGTACTCCACGCGACGAGTACAAAGGTGGCGGGGGTCAGGATCAGCGGTAGCCAATGCCAGCGCGCATAGAGAGCCCGAAAAGCCGACTGCGCGACATCGCCGCTCTTGGCAAATGCGATCGCGACCAGGCTTAGAGCGACCGCGCCGGCCAGCGTTGCCAGCCGGCGGCGCATTTCGCGTGTCTCGTTGTGCTGGAGCCAATCGGGCAGCCAGGCTGCCACGGCGGCTACTTCACCAGTTCGACGTGTTCGAAATCGAGTTCGACCGGGGTGGCGCGACCGAAGATCGACACTGAAACCTTGACCCGGTTCTTGTCGAAATCGAGTTCCTCCACAATGCCGGTGAACGAATTGAACGGCCCGTCGAGTACCTTGACCGAATCGCCGATCTCGTAATCGACGCTGATGTGCTTCTTGGGTTCGGCAGCGGCGGCATCGCGGGCGCCGAAATAGCGGGCGGCCTCACGATCGGAAATCGGCTGCGGCTTGCCGTTGGGGCCAAGGAACCCTGTGACCTTGGCGGTGTTCTTGACGAGGTGATAGACGTCGTCGTTCATCGCCAGCTTGGCCAGGACATAGCCGGGCATGGTCTTGCGTTCGACCTGGACCTTCTTGCCGCGCTTGACCTCGGTAACGGTCTCATGCGGAACCTCGACCGCCTCGACCAGGGCTTCGAGGCCCATGCGCTCAGCCTCGGAAAGGATCGATTCGCGAACCTTGTTCTCGAAGCCGGAATAGGCGTGGATGATGTACCAGCGGGCCATGAATGTTACCTTGTTAAATCCGTATCTCAGGCCAGCGACAGTAGCCAGTGGACGGCCTGGCCGAACAGCGTGTCGACGCCAAGGAAGAACACCGCCAGCAGCACCATCATGATGCCGACGAAAATCGCCGTGGTCGACGTTTCGCGCCACGTCGGCCAGACGACCTTGCGGGCTTCCGCCTGGACCTGGCGCATGAATTCGCCGGGAGTGATCTTCGCCATGGCTGGCTTAGCCTTTGCTACCTGAACGGTTGAAACCAAAACGCCCTCCGGCTTTCGGGTACAGCGCCGCTCCCGGCGGCTGGCTGGCAGCGCGTCCGGGGAGAAGGCGTGTTCCCGATGTCGGAAGACACCGCCGCACTTAGCTACCGGCAGGCCGTTTTGCAAGCCGTGCAAGCAGGGTGTGCTTGTCGGCCTCGATAACCTTGGCGCGCAACGGCAGCTTGTCGGGGCGATCGTTGCCGATGTACCAGAACCAGTCGGCGTGCTTTGCCGGATCGTAGCTCAGCAGGTTGATGCTCGCGCCGGCGCGGTGATAGAGCCGGTGGTAGGGATCCCTGAAGAACTGCCCGCCCTCGTTGATCGTCAGCATGTGGACCATCGGCAGCGCGAAGTTGCAGTTGACCAGCGCATCGCGGCGGACCAGCGCATAGCCGCAGATGTGTTCTTGCGGGTTGTACTGCCACTGGCGGCGCTCGGTGATGACGATCGTGGCCAGCCTGGCTCCCATCGGCAGGCGGTCGATCGTCTTGAGCAGGTGCGCCGTCTCGCGCGAATCGCGCTCCCAGTTGTCGGTGGTCAGCGCCAGCCGTCCCAGGAACAGCGCGGGGGCCAACAGCAGCAGCCAGCGCGGCGCGCGCCAGGCCAGTGCCATGCAGCCGATCATCAGGCCGGTCGAAACCATTCGCGCGTCGACCAGGTCACCCGCAAAGATGTGCCGGGGCAGGGCGAATGAACTGAGCAGCAACAGCAGGGCGCTCCACCCCAGCCGCGGGTCGATCCGCCGCAGCCACGCCGACACGCCAAGCAGGCCAAGGATGAAAATCAGGCTGGCATAGTCGAACCACTCGACCGAATCGCGCATCGCCTGCTTCCAGATCGCCCATTTGTAGAGCGGCACCGATTCGCCGTAGCCATAGGAGGCGAGGCCCTTGGTCCCCGCGCCGAACAACAGCGCCAGCACCGGAAAAGCCAGCGGCCAGGGAGCAAGGAAAGCGCGCCAGCTCTTGTCGCGGTTCCACTCGTAGCCGAGCACCATCAGCCCCAGGGCGCCCCAGCCCGAGACGTGGCAGACCCAGACCAGGAAGCCCGCCGGAATCATCACCGCCGCACGCCAGCGCTTGCCCTCGAGCAATACCCATGCGGCGAAGGCGAACAGCGCCGCGGCAAGCGACAGCCCGAAATTGAGGAAGCCGAGCAGCAGCGCGGGCGACCAGATGAAGGCCATGGCCAGCATCGCGCCCACGCCGATCCTGCGGCGCAGCACCCATTCCACCGCCAGGATGCCAAGCCCGGTGATCAGCGGGATCAGCCCGGCGATGATCCGCCCGGACGTTTCCAGCGGGAACCAATGCGTCAGCGGCTGGATCAGCAGATCGGCGCCAAGGTTGCCCATCCAGCGCCACTTGAAGCCATAGTACTGTTGCAGGAACGGCGAATGCTCGCGCGTCAGCATGACGTGGAAACGCGCGAGATGGGCCGGATAATCGACCATCTGCGGATAGGTCGCGACCAGCACCGGCAGGGTCGCGATCAGGGTCAGCAGCAGGCCAAGCGCCAGGCTTTCGCGCGGAGTCGGCTCAGCCTTGAGCCAGGCGACAGGAGTGGCGCGGCGTTTGGAAAACTGCTCGTAGGGCGGTTCGGCTGACATCGCGGCGAAGGGATTCCGGGACAAAGCTGGCAGGAGTGGCAGGATTCGAACCCGCGGCCCTCGGTTTTGGAGACCGATGCTCTACCAACTGAGCTACACTCCTGCAGGCGGGGGAGCCTCTAGACAGGTGCGCGCGCGAAGGCAAGGCCTTCCTCCCCGGCACAGGGAGGGGAACCATCGAAGGTGGTGGAGCGGTGCCGGATACGCGGCGATCTCCTTGCCGTCAGATCCGCTCGCACATGTCGCTCTCACCATTGCATGGCCTCTCCCCGTATCGGCGAGGATTTGCTATCTTTCGCTTCGTGCACGCCCCCGTCGCCCCGCCGCCGATCGATTCCGACCTGCTGCTCCGTGCCTATCGCAGCGGGATTTTCCCCATGGCCGATGCGCGTGACGATCCCGACGTTTTCTGGGTCGAGCCGCGTCGCCGCGCGATCCTGCCGCTGGACGGCTTTCATTGTTCGCGTTCGCTGGCAAAGGTGCTGCGCAAGGGCACGTTCACGGTAACCTGCAACCGCGCTTTCGCGGCGGTGATCGGCGCCTGCGCTGGTCCGCGTCGCGATGCAGGCGACACCTGGATCAGCGACCGGATCGAGGCGAGCTACGTGGCCCTGCACCACGAGGGCCACGCCCATTCGATCGAATGCTGGCGCGGAGGCGCGCTCGTCGGCGGATTGTACGGTGTGGGGTTCGATCACGCGTTTTGCGGCGAATCGATGTTCAGCCGGTTTCCCGATGCGTCAAAGGTCGCACTCGCCTGGCTGGTCGCGGCGTTGCGTCACGCCCGCGCCGCCCTGCTCGACTGCCAGTTCATGACGCCGCACCTTGCCACCATGGGAGCGGTAGAAATCGACGAAGCGGATTATCTTGAACGGCTGCGTATCGCTCAGTTGTCGATCGACGGCCCTGGCGCCGGGCTTTCAGGCTGGGCCGAGGGCTGCGGCGAAGGGGTCGAATCTGGCTTGGGCGCCAACTTGGCCTTGCTCCCGCCAGAACCCTTGGCGTTACCCGAAGGCTTTGCCGCGTTGCTGGCGGCGGCAGGATCCGCCTCCTCACCCGGAAACTTCATCGCGCAGTCCTTCACCCAGACGTCATAGACCGGGTGTTCGACCACGTTGAGGCTCGGGGAGTTCTTGAACAGCCAGCCCGAGAATACCTTGTGCCAGGCCAGCGGCTTGTCCGCGTCGGCGCGCTCCTCGACGAATACCTGGACGAATGCCCCGGTCTCCGGCGGATTTTCCCATGGCAGGGTGCGCTCGCAACTCGCCAGCTTGACCATCACGTTCCCCACCCGCCGAACCTCGCCGGGCTTGAGGACAATGTCCTGTTCAAGGTTGTTGCGCTTGTTGAGCAGGCCCAGCGTTGCGACGCGGTCCTTGACCGGCGTGCCGAACTCGCTTTCGATGACGGGTGCGCCCGATGCACCCGCCGCGCCGACGCCCTTGGGCACCTCGGTCGCCACGGCCTCGGCCGCGTCGTCCTGCGATTTCCCGCAAGCGGACAACGCAGGCAGCAACAGCAGCAAAAGGGCGGCAGCCCGCTTCATGCTTCTAGGCGTCCGGCGAAGCCGCTAGATTGTCGCTCTCGGGCGACCATGCTTCATAGTCACCCACAGCGGCGGCGCGCTTTCCGCCCCGCTCCAGCGCGCCTGCCGGACGATAGGCCTTGACCGTGCCGGTCGCGTTGGGAGTGTAGCCCGCTTCCCAGATGCGCGGCGGCGGCAAGTTCGATTCGGGTAGCGCCCCTTCGCGTCCCTCGGGAATCGCGCCGTGCAGCCAGCCGTGCCATTCGGCGGGCACGTTGGAGGCGTCGTTTGCCCCGGCATAGATCACCCAGCGGCGCTGCCTACCGGCAAAGGGATGACCCTTGGGATAGGGCTTCTTGCCGACGTGATAGGTGTTGCCGAACACGTCGCTGCCGACCTGTTCGCCGGTCAGCGCCGAGTTGAACGCGGTGCCCACGGTGGCGCCGTTCCACCAGGTGAAGATCTTGCCAAGGATTCCCATGCGCCAAGCGCCTAGCGGAACTAGGGGGCGGTGGGCAAGCGGTTAGGTGGCGCTACGCCCCTTGAGGCCGCGTGTTGACTGCAAGCTGCGCGGCAAAGGCGCGCTTGTACGCGGGCCGCGCCTCGCCCCGGGCAACGTATGCGGCAAGGCTGGGCCAGTCATCCAGCAGGCCCGAGGAGCCCAGGCGCAGCAATACCGAAACCATCATCAGATCACCCGCGCTGAAACTGCCGTCCAGCCACTCGGCATCGCCGAGGTGTGCAGCAAGCTGATCGAGCCGAGGGCGCAGCCGTTCGATGACCAGCGGCACCCGCTGGCCCGCCCACGGCCGGTCGCCCTCGAAGATCTTCGCGGTGGTCAGATCAAGGATCGGCGGCTCGATCGTATTGAGCGCCGCGAACATCCACATCACCGCCCGCGACCGCCCCGCCGGATCGGCGGGGAGCAGTGTGCCGAAGCGCTCGGCAATCCGTAGCACGATCGCCCCGCTTTCGAACAGCGCCACCTCGCCGTCGTCGTAAGTCGGGATCTGCCCGAAGGGGTTGCGGGCGAGATGCTCCGCCTGCTTCAGCGCCTCAAAATCGACCAGGCGAACCGCGTAAGGCTGCCCCACCTCCTCCAGCGCCCACCGCACCCGCGTATCACGGGCAAGACCCCTGCCTCCATCGGGCGAACGGTCGAAGGCGGTGATGGTGATGGGTATCACCAGCCAACCACATCTCCCGGCCCGATCCCCAGTTCCTTCGCCCGGCCGCCGTTCAGTTCCAGCACGCCCTTGACCACCCCCGCACTGGGCAGCGGGGTTTCGTCATAGGGAACGGCGTTGGCGGCGATGTTGAGGATCTTTCCGTCCACGCCGACGAAAATGATATCCAGCGGGATCACCGTGTTCCTCATCCAGAAGGACGCGGTGCGCGGCGGGTCCGTGGGAAAGATCATGCCCTCGTCGGCGCCCATCTGCGTGCGGAACATCAGGCCCATCATCTGTTGCTGCCCGGTGCTGGCGACTTCAACCCGGAACGTGTGCACCTTGCTCGCATGGGAGATGGTGAGCGGCACTACCGGCAGGCCAGAAACCGGATGGACCGCTGGCGCGGGCTGCGTCGATTGAGGCGCGGCGTCACCCGATCCCGGCGAGCAGGCGCCGAGCAGCAGTGCCAGGACGGAAGGGGCAATCCAGCGCATCAGGTATCCTCGTTTGCTTCGGCCCATTCTTCGGCCACTTCGATGGTCGCCGCATCCACCAGAAATCGTGCGCTGTCCAGCGGATGTCCGGCGCGAAGCAGCGCGGCGACCTGCTTCTCACGCAAGGCGCGGTCAATCATCGCCGCTCCAAACGGACCAAACCGACGCTTGCGCGCCAAGGCAAGCGCTGCCTGCCGCTGTGCCGCAGCTCCGGCACGAACCTCCTCGCGCACCGTCTCGGCGATCCCCGCCGCTCCCAGCGCCTGTTCGATCCGCCGCGCACCATACCCGCGACGCAACAAGCTGCCGCTCTTCGCCTTCGCGAAGGCGGCATCATCGACATAGCCTGCCGCGACGAACCGCGCGACCGTGGCAGCGACCGGTGGCTCGCCCTCTCCCGCCCAGCCCCGCTCACGCAGCTTGCGGCGAAGGTAGAGGTCGAGTTTCGCGGCGCTGGTGGCGAAGCGCGCGACATAGGCCAGCGCCATTTCCTCCAGCCTTGCCGGGTCGATCGGTCGGGGATTACGGCGGGTGGTGGGACGCATTGGCCTTATTCGTGCCACACTATGCGGCAAATGGGGAGGCCCTGTAGCGGGCCTGCGAGGGTCCGCGCGTGTTCATAAATACCGGGAGTGACGCCAACAATAGGTGCATCCCACTGGTTAACAACGGGTTTTCGCGCATGAACGACACCACCACGCTGGTGACGAACGCATCGCAGGCACTGGTTCCGACGCCGAACGAGGACGCGCTGCCGCGTCGTCTTTCCACATTCGCCACATTTGGCGATGCGCTGGACTATGCCGCCACGGGCAACCGCGGCATGAATTTTCACGATCCGCGCGGCAACCTCGCGCAGGTCTATCCTTTCCGCGAACTGCGCGAGGATTCGCTCGCCATGGCGCGCCGGCTGATCGCGCACGGCATCGCCAAGGGCGATCGCGTGGCGCTGGTCGCCGAAACCGGCCCCGAATTCGCCGCGCTGTTCTGTGGCACGATCTATGCCGGGGCCTGGCCCGTACCGCTGCCGCTGCCGACCAGCTTCGGTGGCAAGGAAAGCTATATCGACCAGCTTGCGGTCCAGCTTCGGTCAAGCGATCCGGTGGCGCTGTTCTACCCCGGTGAAATCGCCGAAATGGCTGCTGCTGCCGCCGCCCGGCAAGGCTGCCAGGGCATTGCGTGGCAGGACTTTGCCGCGAAGCCCGCGCCTGACGTAGATCTGCCCACGGCCAGCCCGGATGACATCTGCTATCTCCAGTATTCCAGCGGATCGACCCGGTTTCCGCATGGCGTCGCCGTGACCCATGCCTCGCTGCTCAACAATCTGGCCGGTCATGGCGAGGGGATGAAGCTGATTGCAAGCGATCGCTGCGTTTCATGGCTGCCGTGGTATCACGACATGGGCCTTGTCGGCTGCTTCCTGTCGCCGATCGCCAACCAGGTTTCGGCGGACTACCTCAAGACCGAGGACTTTGCGCGGCGGCCGCTGGCGTGGCTCGACATGGTCAGCCGCAACTCCGGCACCACGCTCTCCTATTCGCCGACCTTCGGCTATGACATCTGCGCCCGGCGCATTTCCAGCCAGAGCCACGTTTCGGAACGGTTCGACCTGTCGCGCTGGCGGATCGCGGGCAACGGCGCCGACATGATCCGCCCCGACGTGATGCAGGGCTTCGTCAACGCCTTCGCCGGTGCCGGGTTCAAGGCCAGCGCCTTCCTGCCGTCCTATGGCCTCGCCGAAGCGACCCTGTCGGTCACGATCATGCCGCCGGGCGAAGGCATCCGCGTCGAGCTGGTCGAGGAAGAGCGCCTGTCGGGCACCCCGCGCGACCTGTCGCGTCCGGCCCGCTACCGCGCGATCGTCAACTGCGGCAAGCCGGTCAAGGACATGGTGCTGGAAATCCGCGGCGAAGGTGGCCGCGCCCTGCCCGATCACCACATCGGCAAGGTGTGGTGCAAGGGCCCCTCGGTCATGCACTCGTACTTCCGCGATCCCGAATCGACCGATGACTGTCTGGTCGATGGCTGGCTCGACACTGGCGATATGGGCTACACCGTGGACGGCTACCTGTTCATCGTCGGCCGCGCCAAGGACATGATCATCATCAACGGCAAGAACCACTGGCCGCAAGACATCGAATGGGCGGTGGAGCAGCTTCCGGGCTTCCACCAGGGCGACATCGCCGCCTTCTCCGTCGAGACGGAAGGCGGCGAGGAAGTGCCCGCGGTGCTGGTCCATTGCCGCGTTTCGGACCCGGTCGAGCGGATCAAGCTGCACGATCAGATCCGCGACAAGGTGCGCTCGATCACCGGCATGAACTGCGTAGTAGAACTCGTTCCGCCGCGCACCCTGCCGCGCACCAGTTCAGGCAAGCTCAGCCGAGCCAAGGCCAAGAAGCTCTACCTTTCGGGCGAGATCGAGCCGTTCAAGCTCGCGGCCTGATCGCCGTTCATCCGTCTGACGGCCCGGCAAATCCGGGAAGATAGGCAGCAGCCGGACTGCGCGCATGGCGCAGCCCCTTCGCGATCGCGCGGTCAAGATCGTGTGCGATCAGCTTTTGCCCGATCCGCTGACGCAGGAAGTCAGCCCAGAGGAATTCGCTGTAAGGCGTTTCGGTCTTGGCATAACCGCCCTGCCGTCGCAGTTCGCCTGCCAACGAGCGATAGGGATCGTCCTTGAGCCCGCCCAGCCTGCGCGGCAGATCGTCAAAGTCGCGACGATGCCCTTCGGCATCATAGGGATGCAGCCAGTTGCGATTGTCCATGAAGCTCAGGAACCGACCGCGCGGCAGGTGATCCAGCCGGGCGACGATGCTGACCAACACATGCTCGACGCCTTCGAGTTGCAAGGCCAGCGCCAGGTGGTGGTGATCGATGATCCAGGGTGTGCCTTTCGGTCCGATCACGGCCGGGATCATGTGACGCCCCAGCCAGTCGCCACCCTCGGCCGGATCGCTGTTGCGCCACTCGTGGCGCTTGCGCTCGACCTCGGCCTTGCCGACGGTCATCTGCGTGGGGCGCAGGTGCGCCAGTTCCACGGGATGCAGCACCGGTTCGGCAGTATATCTGCTGGTCATCGTCAGGCGCTCCTTGCAGGGGCAGGCTTGCTAAGCAGGATCGTGGCGCGGTCGACCGCATCGGCGACGCTGAAGGTTCCCTCGTCGGCATCCTGGGTCAGGCCGGTGGCCGCCAGGACGGCGCGGGCGGCATCGTGGAGCCGGGCAAAGACCAGCGACCGTCCCGCCTGCGCCTGTGCCTTGGCGAACTCCCCAAGCGCCTCGGCAGCGGTACTGTCGAGATCGCTGGTTTCTTCGAGGCTCAGGACCACGACGCGCGCCCGGTCCGCAGCGGCGCGCCGGGCAACTTCGGCCAGCGCGGTTTCGGCATTGGCGAAAAACAGCGGGGCGTTGGGGCGGTAAATCCCGATTCCCGCCACCGCGACGGCCTCTGGATGGTTGGCGCGATCGACGAAATCATGGCCATCAGGACCGGTCCGACCCAGGGTGCAGACCTTGGGTTTCGAAAAATCGCGGAGCAGGGCGATCAGTGACAGGGCGACCGCCGCCAGCATTCCATCGAGCACGCCAAGCGCAAGCACGCCCCCGGCCGCCGCGGCGGCGATCCACTGGTCGCGGTCAATCCGCACGAGGCGAACGAACGGCTCCGGCGAAAGCGCATGGGCCAGCGCAGCGATGACCACGGCGGCAAGAACCGGTTCGGGGATCAGGGCAATCAGGGCGCTGCCGAACAGGGCCATGACCAGCAGCGCAAGCGCCGCGATCGCCCCGGTCAACCGCGAAACCGACCCGGCGGCATCGGCGGCCGAACCGGCTGAAAAGCCCGCCCCCACCGGCATTCCGCGCGCTAGTGCCGCCGCCACGTTCGCCACCCCCAGCGCCGCCAGCTCGCGCCCGGCGACGACGTTGTCGCCATGGCGCAGGGCCATCGTC
>JAGWUU010000303.1 GCA_028868335.1 Sphingomonadales bacterium
CTGCTGGTCGTCGCCAACTCCGACAAGGGGCTGTGCGGCGCGTTCAACTCGAACATCGTCAAGACGGCCCTCGCCTCGGCCCGCTCGCTCAAGAGCCAGGGCAAGACCGTGCTGTTCTACCTGGTCGGTCGCAAGGGCCGCGCGGTGATCCGCCGCGAATTCCCCAAGGACATCCTTGCGATGTTCGACACCACCGACGTTCGCGAACCCGGCTATGACGAGGCCGAGAAGATCGCCGCCGAACTGGTTGCGCTGTATGAGAGCGGCAAGTTCGACGTCGCCCACCTGTTCTATTCAAAGTTCCGCTCGGCGCTGGTTCAGGAGCCGACCGAGCAGCAGATCATGCCGGTTCCCGCGCCCAAGGCCCAGGCCGTCGCGAGCGGCGTGAGCGCTGCCGTCGAATACGAGCCTGACGAGGAGGAAATCCTCGCCGTGCTGCTGCCGCGCTATCTGCGCACGCAGCTTTTCGGCGCGCTGCTGGAAAACATGGCCTCGGAACAGGGTGCGTCGATGACCGCGATGGACAACGCCACCCGCAACGCGGGCGACCTCATCCAGAAGCTGACCATCCAGTATAACCGCAGCCGCCAGGCCGCGATCACCACCGAACTCATCGAGATTATCGCGGGCGCGGAAGCGCTCTAAGAGACCCAAGGCAAGGAACAGACCATGGCAACCGCAGCCAAGACCACGACCCGCAAGAAGGCCACTCCGGCCGCTGCCGCGAACACCGCAGGCGGCAAGATCAGCCAGGTGATCGGCGCCGTCGTCGACGTGACTTTCGACGGCGAACTGCCGACGATCCTTTCAGCGCTCGAAACCGACAACAACGGCAACCGCCTTGTTCTCGAAGTGGCGCAGCACCTGGGCGAGAACACCGTCCGCACCATCGCGATGGACTCGACCGACGGCCTGACCCGCGGCCAGCCCGTTTCGAACACGGGCGCGCAGATCTCGGTTCCGGTCGGCCCGCAGACGCTTGGCCGCATCCTCAACGTCGTCGGCGATCCCATCGACGAGCGCGGCCCGGTCAATACCGATCTGCGCAGCCCGATCCACGCCAAGGCTCCCGAATTCGTCGACCAGTCGACCGAAGCGGCGATCCTGGTCACTGGCATCAAGGTCATCGACCTTCTCGCCCCCTACGCCAAGGGCGGCAAGATCGGCCTGTTCGGCGGCGCCGGTGTGGGCAAGACCGTGCTGATCCAGGAACTGATCAACAACATCGCCAAGGGCCACGGCGGCGTCTCGGTCTTCGCGGGCGTCGGCGAACGCACCCGTGAAGGCAACGACCTCTACCACGAATTTCTTGACGCAGGCGTCATCGCCAAGGACGCCGACGGCAACCCGACCCCCGACGGGTCGAAGGTCGCCCTGGTGTTCGGCCAGATGAACGAGCCCCCGGGCGCCCGCGCCCGCGTCGCTCTGTCGGGCCTGACGATGGCCGAATACTTCCGCGACGAGGAAGGCCAGGACGTGCTGTTCTTCGTCGACAACATCTTCCGCTTCACCCAGGCGGGCTCGGAAGTGTCGGCGCTGCTCGGCCGTATTCCTTCGGCGGTGGGCTACCAGCCGACGCTCGCCACCGACATGGGCGCGCTGCAGGAACGCATCACCTCGACCACCAAGGGCTCGATCACCTCGGTCCAGGCGATCTACGTTCCCGCCGACGACTTGACCGACCCGGCGCCCGCCACCTCGTTCGCGCACCTTGACGCCACGACCACGCTGAGCCGCGCGATCTCGGAGCTGGGCATCTACCCGGCGGTCGATCCGCTCGACTCCACCAGCCGCGTGCTGTCGCCAGCGGTTGTTGGGCAGGAGCACTACGACGTCGCCCGCCGCGTTCAGGAAACGCTGCAGAAGTACAAGTCGCTGCAGGACATCATCGCGATTCTCGGCATGGACGAGCTTTCCGAAGAGGATAAGCTGACCGTCGCCCGCGCCCGCAAGATCCAGCGCTTCCTGTCGCAGCCGTTCCACGTCGCCGAAGTATTCACCAACATCCCGGGCAAGTTCGTCCAGGTCGAAGACACCGTGCGCTCGTTCAAGGCGGTGGTCGACGGTGAGTATGACCACCTGCCCGAAGCCGCCTTCTACATGGTCGGCGGGATCGACGAAGCGGTCGAAAAGGCCAAGAAGATGGCCGACGAGGCTTGATGTGATTGCCCTCTCCCCTTCAGGGGAGAGGATACAAAGGCTTGGGAGCGCAGCGACCTGGCCGGAGTTGGAGGGGGGCGCGCTGCCCTTCCCCCTCTCCCAACCCTTTCCCCTGAAGGGGATAGGGCTAAAAGGAACAGGAAATGGCACTGCATTTCGAACTCGTCACCCCTGCCCGCCTCGTCCGCAGTGACGACGTCTTCATGGTCGTCGTTCCCGGCACCGAGGGCGAGGAAGGCGTGCTGGAGGGCCACGCGCCCTATATGACCACGATGAAGGACGGCGTGCTCAAGATCTACAAGAGCGAAGGCGCGCAGCCCGAGGAAATCAAGGTCCAGGGCGGCTTTGCCGAGGTCAGCGAGAATGGCCTGACAGTGTTGGCGGAGCACGTCGACTGACGGAATTCGTCAAAGCGAACTCGTCCGTCCGGATCGAGAGGCTTATCGACCGGATCGGTCCGGTACACATTGATTTTGCGATCTGCCTGCTGATTGCACTGGTCTTGCGATTTGCCAGTCTTGGCGATCCCGATCTGTTCATAGACGAAACATTTTACTTCCTTGGTGGGCTAAAGATGCACCAGGGAGCCATTCCCTACGTAGATTTCTGGGATCGCAAGCCGCCGGGGCTGTTCGCCTTGTTCTGGATATTTGCCGGAATCTCGAAATCGGTCTGGTCCTACCAAATCGCAGCCTTGTTGAGCGCTGCTGCCACGGCGTTTGTCATCACGCGCATTGTTGCCCGCTGGGGAAACCGCCTTGCGCGATTGCTAGCGGCCTTCACCTATCTTGCCTTGCTCCACCCGCTCAACGGACACGGTGGGCAAGCCCCGGTCTTTTACAATTTGCTGATGGCCTCGGCGGCGCTGATTGTATT
>JAGWUU010000304.1 GCA_028868335.1 Sphingomonadales bacterium
AATACCTGCAATGGCAAGACCCGACGCGGCGCGGGGCGAAGTGGATACTCAAGAGCCCGTTGAACCTCCCTTATACCGAGGTGATCGCAGAGGCATTTCCAGAGGCCGTGCTTGTGATGACCCACCGCGATCCGCTCGACGTGGTGCCAAGCTACGTCAGCATGGAGGCCGCGCTCTATAAACTCAATTCGGTGCATTCCGATACCGAGGTGGGCCAATTCTGGTTTCCGCGCCTCGCCGGGTGGATGAAGCGGTTCGAGGCGGCTCGAGCGCGGATCGGCGAGGAGCGCTTCATCGACATCGACTATCGCGAAGTCGCGCGCGAGCCGCTCAAGCAGGCCGAGCGGGTGCTGGCCCGGATCGGCGTGGCGATGGACGAGCGGATCGAGGCCGCGCTGGCCGAGTTCATGGCCGGCAACAAGCGCGAACAGCGGCCGATGCACGATTATTCGTTGGAACGCTTCGGCCTCGACGAGCAGACGATCCGCGACGCCTTCGCCTCCTATCGCGCCCGCTTCATCGCAATCGAGCCTGCCTGACGGGTTCGGTGCGAAGTGCCGATCAGCGCACCGGCCCCTTCGCCCCCTCTGCACCGATGGCCTCGCTCCAGGCGCGGACACCGTCGGCTCGCAGCGGCCCCAGGTCGAGTTGGCGCATCACGCTGAGCGTCCCATACCATGCGCGCGACCCGGCATGTTGCAGCAGATCGCGATCAGCCATCTGCTGGACTTCGAGATGGTGGCGCTCGATCAGTTCGGCCAGTTGCGCGGCACCCGCTGCCGAAAGCTTGATCGTATCGGCGGTATAGATCGTGTCGGGATCGGCGTAGTCCAGTTCGAAGAAGGTGTGCTTCATGTGCGCCTCGAACAGCGCGCGCAAAGGCTGCTTGCGAAAGACCAACGCGCGATCGACCAGCGGACGGACGCGCCCGCTCTTGAGGCGATCGATCAGGGCCAGCCGCTCCAACCGGTCGAGCGCGGCCTCCATCGCCGCGCCCGGCACATGGAAGTCTGCTGCGATCTCGTCCGGCGCTATTCCGCCCAGCAAAGCCATGAACAGGAACGAGAGGAAGATGTTGGTGGACAGCGCCTTTTCCTGCGCAAGCGTCAGTTCCTGCGCGAGGTCGCCCGCCGCCTGCTCCGCCTCACGCGCTAGATCGCCCAGCACGAGTCCGCAAAGCCTCGCGATCCGCTCGAGCCGGTCGACGGTCAATCCCTTGCCCGCCAGCCACCGCTTGACGGTCGCCTCGCCCACGCCTAGCTCTTGCGAAAGACGTAACAAAGTCCATCCATCTTTACGCAAATGGCGGCGGAGGACCGCAATCATTGCTGATGAGCTTGATTCGTATCGCGCCATGATCCGAATTAGATAGCGTCGTGATCCGTTTGGCAAGGCCTGACTTGGGCGAATCGACCTCTCGCCTATGCTGGTCCCAACTCGCTGGATCGGTTCAGGTTTCACGCCGGCCAGACGAACGACCTTGGGAGAATGCAATGACCGATATTCTGATCAAGCACGGCACCGTCGTTGACGGCACCGGCGCGCCCGCTTTCAAAGCCGACGTCCGCATCAAGGATGGAATAATCGCCGAGCTGGGCGAAAACCTCAGCGCGCGGGGTGAGCGCGTGTTCGACGCCGCCGGTTGCCAGGTGACCCCCGGCTTCATCGAAAGTCACACCCATTACGACGGCACGATGTGGTGGCAGCCCGATCTCGATCCGCTGCCCGGCTATGGCGCGACGACGATGATCCTTGGTAACTGCGGTTTCTCCGCCGCGCCGCTGCACCAGTACATGCCCGCCCAGCGCGAGATGATCGGGATCTTCAGTTTCTTCGAGGACATTCCCGAAGGCCCGTTCCTGCAGAACCTGCCCTGGGACTGGAACAGGTGGAGCGAATACCGCGCCTCGGTGGAGCGCAACGTGCGCGTGCCGCTGAACTTTGCCGCCTATGTCGGCCATATCGCCATCCGCCTTGCCGCGATGGGCGTCGAGGCATGGGACCGCGAGGCGACCCCGCAGGAAATCGCCAGGATGGCCGAGCTGCTGGATGATGCGCTGGCGGCTGGTGCGTTGGGTTTGTCGGACAACCTGCACGATCACGACGGCCAGGACCGCCCGGTGCCGACGTTGAAGGCTAGCGATGCGGAGTTTTCCGCGCTGTTCGACGTGATGGAGAGGTATCCCGGCTGCTGCTACCAAGTGATCGTCGATACCTTCATGCGCATGACCGGCCCGGCCAATCTCGAGCGCCTGTCGAAATTGCTCGCCGGGCGAAAGATCAAGTGCCAGATCGCCGGTGCGGTCCCGACGCTGGATTTCCAGAAGGGCATCCTGCCCGCGATGCAGGAATCGGTGCGCCAGATGCGCGAGGCCGGGGTGGACGTATGGCCCGGCTATGCCCACGTCTCTCCCACCTCGACCCTCAGCCTCGTCAAGTCGCTGATCTTCGCGCAGTCCAACGATTACGTCTGGCACGAGGTGGTGCTCGAAGACGATCATGCGAAGAAAGCCGCCCTGCTTGCAGATCCCGACTGGCGTGCCCGCGCGCGGGAAAGCTGGGATACCAAGGCATGGGGCCATTCCCCGCTCAAGAACCCGCAGGAGCTGTTCCTGCTCGACAGCGAGAATGGAGCCGGCCCGCTGAACATCACGCTGAAGGACTATGCTGACAGCACGGGCCTGCACCGGTCGGACGCGATGGCGGACTGGATTCTCCGAAACGGAACCCGCTCCACCGTCCACATGGCCCCCTTCCCCAAGGACGAAGACCTTACGCTCGAGCTGATGCTCGATTCGCGTACGGTCGGCAACATTTCGGACGCGGGTGCCCACCTGCAGATGCTTTGTGGCGGCGGCGAGAACGCACTGCTGCTGACCCAATACGTGCGCGACGAAAAGAGGCTTTCGCTGGAACAGGCGATCCATGTGATGACCGGCAAGCTGGCCGATCACTTCAACCTGCACGATCGCGGCGTGATCGCGGTGGGCAAGCGCGCCGATATCGCCGTGTTCAACATGGACGAGATCCAGCG
>JAGWUU010000305.1 GCA_028868335.1 Sphingomonadales bacterium
CACGGCATGTGGGCCGGCCGCGGAACAAGCCGCCAGGGCAAACGACAGAGCCAGTGCAATCGGGGCGGTCAGACGGCGCATGGCCTCTCCTTCGTGACAATATTCGCGGCCGCGCGTCCCCTGCCGCTTGCGGGAAAGGCGACGGGTGGGCCATAGGGCTGAACCATGCAAGGCGCTATGCCCTCCCCCGGTCGCACTCGCAAGCGCGAGAGCATGGTTCTTTCCAGACTTTGTCGCTGTTTGTTGACGGCAGCGTTGCACCTGCTCGCCGTGTTGATCGCGGTCCCGGCCCATGCATCCCCGACTCATATCACAGCCGAACTGATCGCGGACGGAAACGCCGCGCCGGGCAAGCCGCTGACGCTGGCGGTGCTGATGCGGCCCGAGCCGGGCTGGCACGGGTACTGGCTCAATCCAGGGGATGCCGGTCTTGGTATGACGGTCGACTGGATCTTGCCCGCGGACGCCAAGGCTGGCCCTCTGCAATACCCCGTGCCTCAGACCTTGTTGATTTCCGGCCTGATGAACCACGTTTACGAGCACGATTACGCGGTATTGATCGATCTGGCGGTTCCCGTCACCGCCCGCGCTGGCAGCGTCTTGCAGGTTCGGGGCAAGGCGCGATGGCTGGCCTGCACCGACAAGATCTGTGTGCCGGAGAGCGGCGAGATCGCAACCTCGATCACGATTGCGGCTCACGAAACGCATGATCGGCGATTCGACCTGTGGCGTGCAGCGCTTCCCGCCCCGCTCGGCAGCAAGGCCCGTTTTGCCATCGTCGGCAACATGGTGCGGCTGGCCGTGCCGCTGCCCCGCAACGTGGCGCTGGATCAGCCGCATCTGTTCGTCGCCGACGATCGGGTGGTTGACTACGCGGCCCCGCAGGCCTTTTCGCGTTCGGGCGACCTGTTGATCGTCGAACTCCCGCGCGGCAAGTTCGAACCCCTGACGCCTGCCTCGCTTCACGCAGTCCTGGCGTTGGACCAGTCAGGAAATGGACTGGCTATCGAGGGCATCCCCGGACCCGTTCCCGTTAATGGAACGCCACTGGCGTCATCAAGGCAGACGCCGCCGCTTGGCTGGCTGCTGCTCTCGGCCTTGATCGGCGGACTGTTGCTCAACATCATGCCCTGCGTATTCCCGATCCTCAGCCTCAAGGCGTTGAGCCTTGCCCGCGCGGGCGAGAGCGAGGCGCAGGCCCGCGCCGAGGGGCTCGCCTATACGGCCGGGGTGGTACTCGCCTGCGTTGCGTTGGGCGTCGCGATGCTGATGCTGCGCGCCGCCGGGGAGCAGGTCGGCTGGGCATTCCAGTTGCAGGAACCGCTGGTGGTTGCCGGGCTGCTGCTGCTCGCTGTGACGATCACCGCCAATCTCGGCGGCCTGTTCGAATTTTCCGTTCCCGGCTTTGCCAGCGAGGGCTCGCCGCAGGGAGCCTTTGCCACCGGCCTTCTTGCCGCCTTTGTCGCAACGCCCTGCACCGGTCCGTTCATGGCGGCGGCCATGGGTGCGGCGTTGTTGCTGCCGGTTGGGCCAGCGCTGGCGCTGTTCACGGCCTTGGGGCTGGGCCTCGCGCTGCCCTTCCTTGCCCTCGCCTTTGTTCCCGCATTGCGGCGCGTGTTGCCGCGCCCCGGCGCGTGGATGGCTACCTTCCGCAGGATCATGGCCGTGCCGATGGGGCTGACCGCGCTGGCGTTGGTGTGGCTGGCAAGTCGCCTTGCCGGAAGTGGTTTCGCATTCGCGCTGGTCCTGGTTGCGGTGGTGCTGCTCTCGGCGTTGATCCTGCTCGGGCGGCGGCAACGACACGGCATGGCGGGTGGCTGGCGCTGGTGGCTGGCGGCGGGCGCACTGCTGGCGTTTGCCGCGATCGGCCTGCCCGGCATGGTCCGCGCGCCGTCAGCCGAAGCGCAAGGAGTTCTACCCAGCCAGCCGTTCAGCGAAGCGGCGCTAGCGAAGGCCCGCGCCGCGGGCAAACCGGTATTCGCGTACTTCACCGCCGACTGGTGCCTGACCTGCAAGGTCAACGAAGCCGCTGCGATCGAGCGCGATGACACTGCCCGAGCATTCGCAAAGGCAGGGGTGGTGGTGCTGCGCGGTGACTGGACCCGGCGTGACCCGGCAATCACCCGCTACCTGGCCGCACAGGGCGCGGCGGGAGTTCCTCTCTACATGTGGTATCCGGCCAGCGGCGGCGCGGCGCAGCAACTGCCGCAGGTACTTACCCCGGCGACGCTGACCGATCTTGTCAGGTGAACCAGAACCGGTTGGTTCCATTCTCGTCCCCTTCGATCCGCGTTGCCCGGCCTGCCACCATGCCGGTGCGCAGCGCGGCGATGACGCCTGGGTCGCTGCTGTTACCGAGAACACGGCTGTCACCCGCACGGGCCACGAGCGTCGCCACCTCACCCTGCTTGCCGGGCTGGATGGTGAAGCTCTCCGCCACGGCCTCGCCATCATAGTCATCGAGGATGCCCAGCGCGGGCTTGATCTTGTCTAGGCTGCGCCAGCGGCTTTGCGACCAGTCGGCGGGCGCGGTCGAATAGACCCCGGCGGCGTACTTGCTCATGTTGCCGCCGTTGGCGCCCACCAATGCCCGGCTTCCCGGCGCGGCGCGACAGCGGACGACCGCCTCGGCAATGGCGTGCGAGGAATAGTTGTTCCCCGCTCCGCCAAAGAACGGCAATCCGCCCGTCAAGGTCCACCCGCGCGGATCGTCACGATCGAGCCCAAAGGCGTCGAGCAGGTTGAAAACCGGAATTGCAAAACACGAATAAAGGTCGACGTGGTCTATATTTTTCCAGTCGGAACCCGAAATCTCAAGGACACTTGAGATTGCGGCGACGGCAGCCGGGCTCTTCTCCAGATTGGCCCGCGTGAGCATTGACGGCTCAGCGCAGTCAGCGACGCCGTGGAGGTGGACCCAACGTTCCTCCGGCACCCCCAGCCGCCTCGCCTCGCCCACGCTCGACAGCACGATTGCCGCGCCCTGGTTGACCTGATCGCGCGCTACCACCAACCGACCATAGGGTTCGGCG
>JAGWUU010000306.1 GCA_028868335.1 Sphingomonadales bacterium
CAAGCTCACCTACACCCGGGCCTGGCTCTCCGCTCCAGACCGATTCCCGGTCTCCTTAGCCATGCCCCTGCAGGGCGAGCCCTTCGGCGGCGAGCGCGTCCTACCCTGGCTGATGAACCTGCTGCCCGAGGGTGAACCTCTGCGCGCAATGACCCGCGCCGTCGGCGTCGCCCCCGAGGACGCGCTCGGCCTGATTGCCGAGACCGGCAACGACCTCGCCGGTGCGCTCAGCATCGCCCCCCAGCAACCGCGCGGCGAGCCCGGTTATCGCCCGATCCCGAATGCCAACGCACTCGAACGGATCATCGAGGAACTGCCCGCCCGCCCCTTCCTGATCGGAGAGGAAGGCGTCTCGATGAGCCTCGCCGGCGCGCAGGACAAGCTGCCCGTCGCGCTGATCTACGGCCAGCTGGCCGTCCCCATCAACGGCGCGCCATCAACCCACATCCTCAAGCCCGACAATCCCCGCCTGCCCGGCAGCGTCCAGAACGAGGCGCTGTGCATGGTCCTCGCCCGCCGCATCGGCCTAAATGTCGCGCCAGTCACCACCGGCATTTCGGGAGGACGCAGCTACCTGCTGGTCGGCCGCTATGATCGCGCAGGAACCGGTTACGAGGTCCAACGCCTGCACCAGGAGGATTTCTGCCAGGCACTCGCCCGCCCGCCAGCCGCCAAGTACGAATTCAACGGCACCGGTACGCGCGGCCCCTCGATTGCTGACCTGTTCGCCCTCGTCCGCCAACACATGACCGCCCGCGACATCACCAGCCTGCTCGATGCGGTGATCCTAAACATCGCGATCGGCAACGTGGACTCGCACGCCAAGAACTATTCGATCTTGCTCGGCCCCGGTGCCCCGCAGCTCGCCCCGCTCTACGACCTTATGTCCGGCCTTGCCTGGCCCAACATCACCCAGAACCACGCCCAGGCCATCGGCGGCCAACGCCGAGGCCGCCACATCTACGGCCGCCACTGGCGCCGCATGGCCGAAGCCGCAGGCCTTGCAGCGCGGGGAACGGTGCAACGGGTGGAACAGGTGACCACGCGGCTGCTGCGCGAGTTGCCCGCAGCGGTGCAGGAGGTGGCTGCGATGCCTGCTGGTCCGTCGATGCTCAAGATCTTTGCCAAGGAGATCGAAGAAAGAGCGACAGAAGTCAGGACGCATTCTGGACAGGAAGGCGTTCCTGAAATTGCCTCGAAAGAGGACGAAGCTCCGGCAATCGGGGCAAGCGCCTACTCAAGCGACGGAGACCCAGGCACCAAAGGCTAAGGGCGTATTCATTCACCGCACGGACTCGATTTACGATGACAGTCCGGCTGAGCGCTATCAGTTCCCGCGGCAGTATTTCAGCCGTGTCAGCCCCTGTATTGGCGATTGGATCATCTACTACGAGCCAAGCAAGGTTCGCGACACGCGCGGCTATTTCGCCGTTGCCAAGGTCGCCGATGTGGTGCCCGACCCTACCGCTAAGGACATGTATCTCGCGCTGATCGAGCCCGGCACCTATCTCGATTTCGTCAATCCAGTACCCTTCAACGGCTCTGCCGGGCCTAGCCGGGCATGTCAGGCACGATCACGCGAAAAGCTGGGCGAGGCCGTCCAGCACTACTTCCAGTCCTTCATCGCCGTTGACATGAATATGGAAACTGAACCCCGCATCCCAGAATCTGCGGAACTGCGCGTCGAGTACGGCGGGTTCGGTCAGCCATTTGCCGCTATGCCCATCGATATAGCCGGGCGCCGCCATCTGCATGTTCTGGGCAAAGAAGGCTCCGTCGGCGAGCAGCTTGACCCGACGATCGACCCGCACATGGCCGGTCGAATACTTCCCGCGCGCAGTATCGATCCACTTGTCAAGATCCACGTCCGCCGAAAGCAATCCCGCAACCGGTATCAGCATCACCCGGTTGAAGCAGTCCGGCCCGGCAAACGACGCCTTGATCATCGCCGCTTCGCCGTCGAACCCGGCGAAAATCCCGGTCGCCATGTCCGAAACCGTGGTCACGCCGTGCGCGCGCAGCATCTGCTGCATCAGCGCCATGCCGCGCCGGATGCGTTCCGGCGCAAGGATCACGGGGCGCAGCTTGGCCAGGCCGATGCCAAGCGCCGTTTCTGAGAAGATCCCCCGCCCAAAATCGGCATGGGCCGGGTCCACCTTGGCCTGGACAACCGCTGCGTTGAAGGCCGCCTCGTCAGCTAGTCCCCAGGCCTTCAGCGTGGCCGTATTGACGATCAGTTCATGAAAACTGCGCTGCCAGACCACCACCGCGCGGCTAGGCGCCATCTGGTCAAGATCGCGCCGATCAAGCGGGCCATGAAACAACTCGTGATAACCCCAGCAGATGAACGGGTCGGCGTCAGATTTTGCCAGAAGATCGGCAAAGCGCCCGCGCCATTGCGCCTGCGTGCGCGAACCGGGGAAATTGCCGGTCGGCAGGTTCCAGTCATCAGGGGCGATGAATGGCAGGTTGAGCATTACCGACCCCTGTACCGGGTGGATGTGCGGGTCGATCAGCCCAGGCATCAACACCTTGCTGGCGTATTGGCGATCGACAGTCACCGCGCGACCGGCCGTCCACGGCTCCAGTTCCGCAAGCGTATTGGCAACACCCAGAATGAGCCCAACCCGATGTCGCGTCGTTTGCCGTCTGATTGAACACGCAGGATCCAACTCTTCGACCCGCCCGGCGCAACATTGAGGATCAGGCCATCACCATCGTTGTAACGACCAGCCTCGGTGAGTGCCTTGATCTCGGTTGCGGTGAGCTGACCCATAACGACTTCCTTCGTGATTTTTCCCACCATTTTTCCCACACACGACTGTGGGAAAAGGTGGATGAGCGTGGACGGCGGTGGACAGAGCTAACGCCGTAAACACAAGGAATATAGCAGTTTTTTGGGGGTTTTTGAAGGGTCAAAATAGGGGTCGGTGGCGGAGCGGGAGGGATTCGAACCCTCGATACGCTTTTGACGTATACTCACTTTCCAGGCGAGCGCCTTCGACCACTCGGCCACCGCTCCGCATGCAC
>JAGWUU010000307.1 GCA_028868335.1 Sphingomonadales bacterium
CCGATCAGCTTGACGATCGCGTGAACGCTGCCGTGGTGGGCGGCGGGCAGTTCGCCCGAGATCGCGGCGAGAATGGCGATCGAAACCAGCCCGGTAATGCCCAGCACCCAGCCGCGATTGGCGTCATTCTCCGCCGCGTGGGCGCGCATCTGGGCGGCGCTGTGATCGTTGTGGAGCGGCCACAGCGAGACGATGAACGCGAAGGCGGAAAGGTCGAACCCGGTGACTACCGAATCCGACCACGCCGATCCGCGCAGCAGGTGCCACCAGAACGCCGTTACCGCCAACAGCAGCACAAACAGGACGAAACGCGTCGGGGCGATGCTGTTGCCCACCCTGACGTTCAGTTCGTGCAGCTTGCGCCTGCTCACTTCTTCGTCGTCCCCCCTGCGACCGGCCGCTTTGGCGCCAGCAACTGGTCAAGTCCATTCGGCCCCTTGCCGGCCGTGGTGCGCTCCAGCCATGGATAGCGCAAGCCGCCCTTGTAATCGATCCTGACCGTCTGGAAACGGTCGCCGCGCTGGACCAGCAGTTCAAGCGGGGTGCCCGCCTTGGCCGCGGTGACCGCCTTCTTCAGACCCTCGCCATCGTAGGTCACGCCGTTGACCGCAAGGATCTTCGATCCCGCCACCAGCCCGGCATTGAAGGCCGGACTGTCCCACTGGGTTGCAGTGACCTTGGCATCCTTGTCAATCGTCACCCCCAGCGAATAGGCCAGCGAAGTGACCTTGGCCTCGGCAAAGCGGGCCTTGTCATAAGGGTTGGGCTCATCCTTCCAGACCAGCTTGTAGCCGCCCTTCTCGATCCCCTGAAGCGGCGCCGGCTGACCGGGTTTGTTGAGCCGGGTGTCGAGGAAATTCTCCCAGTCATGGGGATAGACCTGGTTCAGCGCACTAACGACGTTCGGCTGTTCCAGCGTGACCTCGCCCCAGTCGCCATCGTTCATGCCGAAGAACAGCCTGGCGTAATCGTCGATGCTTTTCCTGCCGCCGGTTCCGGCGCGGATGATCTGGTCGGCCTCAAGCCAGACCAACGCGCCTTCCGTATAATAGTCCTCGCTGCGGGCGAGCGAGGCGAAGGGCTTGGGCTTGCGCGCGGCAAAGACCGGGTCGTTCCCGGTATCCTCGACCGAGCGCCAGCGCCGCCCAGCCTGTTCAGAAAAGCCACCGGCCCAGGCAGCAAGCTGGCCCAGCACCATGTCCTTGCCCTGCAGACCCGACCGCGCGGCGAGCACCAGCCCCCAGAACTGGTCCTGCCCTTCGTATGACCACAGCAGGTCGCCCTGCATCGGCTGGCGATAGTCCGGCGTCCACAGCCGCGCGGGGCGGCGGTACTTGCCCGACCACGAATGGCTGAACTCGTGCGGCAGCAGCCCGCGATCCCATTCCTGCTTGTCCCATTCGGTGAAGGCGGTCGGTTCAAGCTGGTTCTCGCTGGAGCGGTGGTGTTCAAGCCCGATCCCGCCGATCTTGTCGCTGACCGCCAGCAGGAAATCGTAGTGGTCGAAATGGTTGGCGCCGAAGGCCAGCCGGGCCTCGCTCACCAGCGCCTTGTGCGCGGCGATCTGGTCGGGCTTGGCCTCAAGCTGCTCGGCCTTGTCGGCTACGACGTTGAGCGTCACGCGCTGGCGCCCCGGCTCGGTCAGGTCCCACTTTTTGAAGTACCGCCCGGCGAAGATCGGCGAATCGACCAGCGTTTCATAGCTCGTCTCCGCCCAAGACCAGCGGTTGCCCATCTGTGCCGCGCCATCCAGAGCGGTGGCCGGCGTCCAGCCGGTCGGCAGGGTGACGAAGGGCTGGACCTGGATGTGGCGGACATAGTGCCCAGCGGGATAGAGGCTCATCTTCTCCCATTGCAGGTTGAGCATATCGGGGGTCATGGTTATCCGCCCTTCCGATGCCTGCAACGGCGAGGTGTGGATGAACTTCGCCACGACTTCGCGGACGTCGACGTCAGCAGGCAGGGTGACATGGAAGGCATAGACTTCCACCGGGTCGCGCTTCCATTCCAGCTTGCGACCATCGGCGGTGAAGCTCAGGTCAACCAGCTCGGCCAGCGGCCCGCGCGGGCCGTGGTTGCCGGGCAGCCACTGCGGAAACAGCAGGGTCAGGCCGCGGGTGCCGGAGACGACCGGGATGGTTTCGGTCACGCGATAGACGCCGCGCACCGTATCGCTGGCGTCAATATCCAGCTTGATCGCCCCGCCGGGATAGGGAGTGTCCTGCGCATCGGGCACGGTCTGGACGATCGGCACCGCCACGGGCGCGGAATTGGCGGCCAGGACGGGGCTGGAAACGAGGGCTGTGGCGGCAAGAAGTGTTGCGACAAACGGGTTTTTTATCATGCGGCGGTGATGCCGAACTGCGCGCACGCGCGCAATGCCTTCACCTGTGGCTTTTCGACCAAGCGCAAACAAGCTAGGGGCCAGCGCCATGAGCAAGACACCCCAGGCCATTCGCGGAACCCAGGACATCTTCGGCGCCGATGCCGAGGCATTCGCGCATGTCGTCGAGACTTTTGAACGGGTGCGCAAGCTCTACCGCTTCCGCCGGATCGAGATGCCGGTGTTTGAAAAGACCGAAGTGTTCAGCCGGAGCATCGGCGAGACTACCGATGTCGTCTCCAAGGAGATGTATTCGTTCGAGGATCGCGGCGGGGAATCGCTGACCCTGCGCCCCGAATTCACCGCCGGGATCGCGCGCGCCTATCTCACCAACGGCTGGCAGCAACACGCGCCGCTCAAGGTCGCGACGCACGGGGCGCTGTTCCGCTATGAGCGCCCGCAAAAGGGCCGCTACCGCCAGTTCCACCAGATCGACGCCGAGATCATCGGCGCGGCAGAGCCGCAGGCGGATGTCGAGCTGCTGGTGATGGCCGACCAGCTCTTGAAGGAACTGGGCGTGTCCGATGGCGTGACCTTGCAGCTCAACACGCTGGGCGACGGAGAAAGCCGCGAGGCATGGCGCGCCGCGCTGGTCGAATACTTCCGCGCCGTTAAGGGG
>JAGWUU010000308.1 GCA_028868335.1 Sphingomonadales bacterium
ATGAGCGGACAAGCTGGCGGAGCGCGGACGGGTTCCACGCGCTGACGAATTTCGAGGCTGCCAACATCGAACGCGTCGTCGGGGATGGGCGCGCTTTCGTGATACCAAATCCCGCACCTCAAGCAGACTTGAGGTACGGCTGCGAACCCAAAGCGGCGCGATTTCTCTATCTTGGCCGGATTCACCCGGTCAAGAATGTCGCGGGGCTGGTTGAAGCCTGGGCGCGAGCACGATTGCCGGATGACGCAGAGCTGGTCATTGCCGGTTGGGGGGAGGCGGCGGATGTTGCACGCCTTGAAACACTGGTAGCGGCAGCGGGGCCAAGCGTCAGTTTCGTCGGTCCGGTTCACGGAGAGGCCAAGCAAACCCTGCTGCAAGGCGCTGCCATGCTTGTGCTGCCATCATTCAGCGAAGCCATGCCCATGACGGTTCTTGAAAGCTGGGCGGCGGGTGTTCCAGTGATCATGAGTCATCAATGCAACCTGCCTGAAGGATTTGCCGCGGGGGCGGCTCTGCCTTGCACTACGGATGTGTCGTCAATCGCGGAGGCGCTGGAAGCAGGGGCTGCATTGGGCGGCAGCGAAAGGCGCGCGATGATCCGGGCCGGTCTTGATCTGGTGAGCGGGGCATTCGCTCCGGCAACTGTTGCGACGCTGTGGGCGCAGCATTATCGTCGACTGGTGCCACTTTCCGAATTTGCTCCCCAATGAGCGTGCTTGATGCCCGGCGCGCACGGCCGCTTGAAGGCGGTGCGAGCTTTTCGCTGCGCAACCGTATCTTGCGAGTACTCTGGGGGGCGACCTGGCTGCTATTCTGTCGTTTCACTCCGCCGTTGCTCCATCCGTGGCGGGCGCTGGTGCTGAAGGTATTCGGCGCGAAACTGGGCAAGGGCGCGCGGGTTCACGGCAGCGTGAAAGTATGGCTTCCCGCCAATCTCGAATTTGGTGACAACGTGCTGATCGGTCCGGGCGTCCGGCTCTACAATCAGGGAAACATCACGATCGGTTCGCGCAGCGTCATTTCGCAGCGCGCCCACATCTGCGCATCGACCCACGATATTGCCGATCCCGATTTTCAACTCGTATTGCGGCCCGTTTCCATCGGGGTGCAATGCTGGGTCGCGGCAGAGGCATTCGTTGGGCCGGGGGTGACGATGGCAGATCGCTCAATTCTTGCTGCACGCGGTGTCCTGTTTGGCGACACCGCGGCCGATGGGGTCTATTCAGGAAACCCCGCCGTTCTTATCAAGCAGCGTCAATTGCGGGCGAATAGCGGGCGAGGCCCATCAACGAGCACCGCGCCTCAACCCCAACAAAACAGGCCCTAAGCCGAGACCGGAAAGGTCTGCCACATCCCCACGATCGCCTTACCATCGAACAGGGCGATGTCGCCGAATTGCAGGAACACGGCCTCGCTCTGGTTGGGGCGCAAGAACACCGTGTCGTCTGGTCGCAGTTCGACGTGGGTGGATCCGGTCAGCATTTCCTGGTTGCTCGACCGGCCATAGAGATTGCTGAATTGCAGGCCGGGTGGTGAAACCGGGGTGGCCAGCCAGTGCCCGCCATAGATGAAGAAGGCGCGCGCGGCGTTCGGGTCCATGAAGCTCAGGGGGCCGGTGAGCCATTCGTTGCCGGGCAATTCCATCCGTCCGGCCTTTATGACGGGCGTGGCGATGAAGCTGGCGGGCTGGTGACGGGCAAGGCTGTCGAGATCGAAATCGGCGGGTTTGACGAAGGCCGATCCCACCGAAACCTCGTTTGCGACAGTCCCCTGCGCGTGACGCGCATAGGTGGGGCTGCCTCCACCGTTGAGAGTCAGCCGCGCCGGGTCGGTCCCCAGCTTCTGCCGCAGCACGTCGATCGCTGTGCGATAGACCTGCTGCGCCTTGGCATAGGCTGCGTCTGGATCGCGCATCTTGGGAACGTGGGCGTCATAGCCCATCAGCCCGGTGACGGTAACGCCGGGCAGGGTTCTGGCGAGATCGACCACCTCGGCCAGCGCTGGTCCATCGGCAAAGCCGCCGCGGTGCAGGCCGACGTCGATTTCCAGATTGGTGCGAAGCGGCGCCTTTCGCGCGGCAGCGATTTCGGCATATTGTCGCAGGCGATCGGGCGTGTTGATCAGCCACTGCACGCGCCCGGCCGCTTCGGGGCCGCTCGTGTCGATGAACTCGGCATATTGCGCTGCCGGTAGCGGCTTGCCGAGCAACAGATCGGCGTCGGGGCGTGCGGCCATGGTGGCGAGCATGGCGCCGTTGAACACCATGAAGCGGTTGGTCCCCATGCCCTGCGCGACATGGTCGACCAGTCCCTGCGAAGGCAGCGACTTGACCACCACGCGCAGCGGCAGCTTGTGTGGTGCCAGGGCGGCCTTCGCGGCCGCGATGTTGGCGTCGAGCCGGGCCGTGTCGATCACCAGGACCGGGTGCGCGATCCCGGCGTTGCGCAGCGCTGCTGACAAAGCAGCGAAATAGGCGTCGTGTCGCCCGCCGTGGTCGCTCTTGCGCGATGCCAGCACTGCGGCCCCCGCGGCGATCAACCCCCCGCCGCCAATCAGCGTCGCGCGGCGGCTCCAGCTTCGCTTCGTTGTCGTGTCAGCCATCGAGGAAGATTCCCTTCAGATAGGAATTGAGCATCCGCTCCTGCGGATCAAGCGCGGCGCGCACTTCGCCTGCGTCTTTCCATCGCGGATAGAGCGACGCCAGGTCGCGCGCCTTGAGACTGTGAAGCTTGCCCCAGTGCGGCCGCCCGCCGTGCCGGCGGAAGATCGGCTCGATCAGGGTGAAGAAGAACTCGTGGTCTTCCTTGTAGTAGGCGTGGACCGCGATCGAACCGCATTCGCGCTGGTAGAACGGTGAAAGCCAGGCGTCGTCGGGCGCGATGACCCGCACCTCGATCGGGAAGAACACGTCCTTGCGGTGTGTTTCGATGGCGGCGAGCACTTCGCGCAGCGCCGGGA
>JAGWUU010000309.1 GCA_028868335.1 Sphingomonadales bacterium
AAGACACGATACCGACCTTCGGCGTGCAAGCGCTCAATCGCCTGGTCGAAAATATGCTCGTAATTCACGCGGGTTTCACCCTCCATTGCGTCCGGACACCACAGGCCGAGGCGCGCAATCGTGGGCCCCTTACTCCATGACATAAGTTAAGACTAGGTGATTATCGCCGGATGGCGTTGATCTGCGACAAATTGAAGCCCGAACGGATTTTTGCCGGTTGCTCAATGGCCAGCACCGATTTCACGTCGTGGCCGGGAATGATCGCCATGTTCGGCGCCGCGGCCTTGAGCGCCTGAATGGTCTTGAGCCACGAATAGACCTCGGGCCGATCCTCCGGCGACAGCATCGTACCGACCAGGCGCGAACGGGCGCGTAGCTCGCGCCAGCTCGGCTCCATCGTCGCGATGTCTCCGGCAAAGAGAAATTCGGCCCCGCTGCCGAGACGGACGAAGATCATCTGCGATCCCGGCGTATGGCTGGGCGCGGGGATCACCACTACACCGGGCGCGATCGCATAGGGCTGGCCGGTTGCCTTCGTTTCCGCGCCGTCCACCGAGATTCCGAGCCTTCTGCCCGCTTCGATCTTTTGCGGGCCGTTCAGCGTGGCCCTGGCAAAGGTCGCGTCCCTTGCCCAGCCGAGAAGGCCGCCCATGTGGTCCGGGTGTTCGTGCGTCAGGAGGATCAGGCCCGCCTCGCTCATGGCCTGATCTACCTTGGCCTGCTCCGCCCCCAGCCATGTGTCGAGGCCGATTTCCTCGGCGTCGGCTGCGGTGAGGCCGCTGTCGATCACGATCGGCCTGTCGCCGGGCACGGGCAGGCGGAACGCCATGATCCCGATCTGCTCACGCATCAGTCCGCTGCCGGCGGCGAAGAGGTCGCCCGGCACATCGCTCCAGCCGACCAGTTCCATCTCGACACCCGAAGGATGCGGTCCGGGTTTCGCTTCGGCGAGGGTGCGCAACTGACCGATCGTCACCGGCTTGGCGATGGCGTTGCCGGGGCGGTTGTCGAGCAGGAACCAGTAATAGGGCACTCCGATCACCAGCAGCAGGATCGCTATGGTCCAGTTGAGCCGCCGGGTCATCACAGCACCTCCATGCGTTCCAGGCCGTAGCGGTGCAGCGCCGGGGCAAGCGCGGCAAGATCGTCGTTGGCGCGCGTGAACAGGGCGCGGTCCGGTACGGTCCGCTCGAAGGGCTGGCCCTGGGTGAGGTGGACGATACGCCGGGCGATGCCGCTTGCGCCGTCAACGAAGCCGACGCCCGTTCCGAATGCCGCCGCCAATTCGTCGCGAAGCAGGGGGAAATGGGTGCAGGCCAGGACCACCGTGTCGATCGCGGCGCCACCGGGCTGGTCGCGCAAACCGGCGACGGCGCGGGCAATCACGGCTGGATCGACGGGCTCGCCGCGTAGTTTTTCTTCCGCCGCGCCGACCAGCTCGCTGGCAGCAAAGCGCAGCAGGGTCTTGCCCTCGGCGAATTCCGCCTGAAGCCGGTCGACATAACCCTGCCGGATCGTCGCGGCGGTGCCGAGCAGGCCAATCGTTCCGCTGCGCGTCATCGCTGCGGCGGGCTTGATCGCCGGAACCGTGCCCACGATCGGCACTGCCAGCACGTCGCGCACCATGGCCAGCGCGATGGTCGAGGCGGTGTTGCAGGCGATGCAGATCAGGCGTGGCCGAAACCGCTCGCTCATCCGGCCGAGCAGGCCGCAGACCCGCGCCGCGATCTCCGCCTCGCTCTTGGTGCCATAGGGCAGACCACCATTGTCCGCGGCATAGATCACCGGCGCCTGGGGCAGGGCCTTGCGCACCTCGTCCAGCACTGACAGCCCGCCGACGCCCGAATCGAACAGGAGCAAGGGCGCGGCAGCATCCATTTTCGTGGTAATCCCCAGTTGCGCCCTTGTCGGCAGGCGGGCCTTGTAGCTACGAGAGCGGGGCAAAGGGAAGGGACTGCGATGGAATCCGTCGATGCACTGGGGCTGGGCTACCTGCTGGGCTCGATTCCCTTCGGCCTGATCCTGACGCGGCTGTTCGGCGTCGGCGATCTGCGCCAGATCGGATCGGGCAATATCGGCGCAACCAACGTGCTGCGCACCGGGCGCAAGGAGATCGCCGCGGCAACCCTGTTGCTGGACCTCGGCAAGGGGCTGCTCGCGGTGTGGCTCGCCTGGCGCTGGTTTCCCGCCGATGCGCCGATGGCGGCACTGGGCGCGGTGCTGGGCCATTGCTTCCCGGTCTGGCTGGGCTTCAAGGGAGGCAAGGGCGTGGCGACGACCATGGGCGTGGCGCTGGGCCTCGCCTGGCCGATCGGACTGGCCTATGCGCTGACCTGGCTGGTCATGCTGGCGCTGACGCGGATCTCCTCGTTGGCGGGGATGACGGCAGCGATTGTCGCGCCAGTCGCGGCGTGGCTGACCGGGCATGGCGACATGGTCCCGGCGCTGGCCGTGATCGCCGCGCTGGTGTTGTTCCTTCATCGCGCCAACATCGCCCGCCTGCGCACCGGGACCGAGCCAAAGGTGGGCGCCCGGGGGTGATCGACCAGGCCGAAGCTTTCGCCCGTATCCGTCTGCTGCGTTCGCCCAATGTCGGACCGATTTCCTATCGTCAGTTGCTGCGGCGGTTTGGCCATGCGTCGGCCGCGCTGGAGGCTTTGCCGGATATTGCCGGCCGGGGTGGGGCGCCTTACCGCCCCGCACCCGAAGCGCGCGTCGCTGACGAGGTTGCCGCGGTTCGTCAGGCCGGGGCCAGATATCTGTTCCACGATTCGCCGGGCTATCCCCGGTTGCTCGCCCAACTCGACAGCGCGCCGCCCATCCTGATCTACCGCGGCGATCCCGCCTTGGCCGCGCGGCCAGCCGTGGCGATCGTCGGCGCGCGCAACGCTTCGGCCGCGGCGGTCAAGCTCGCCCGGCAATTCGCCGCCGATCTGGCCGATGC
>JAGWUU010000310.1 GCA_028868335.1 Sphingomonadales bacterium
TAAACAAACCAATGCCAGAGTGCCGCCGAAAAGAATTTGGGCGGCACTCATGGCAAAGGCGTCCCGAGGGTCTTCCCTCCGCGACCTGGTTTCAAGGCCTGGCGACCACGACCGGCTTGAATTGGATTGTGCGCGACGTTGGCTTGTTGCTTGCTGCCGCATCGGGCGTTGACTTGCCCTTGCCGATCGAGGCGTCGAACGCGGCCTCTACCGACCTGGGCTCGAGGACGGGGTTCGACTTGTTGCGGCTGATCACCATGGCCATGCGGGCGGGGCCCGTCTGCTTCGCGGGTGTTACGGTCTGGATAAAGAACTGGTTGGCGGCAACGCGCTGCAACCGACCCGGACCAGCAGCTTGCCGCGCCTTGGCTTCGGCAGCCTGATCGCGCTCAGTCTGCGCCAGCATTTCGGCGGCGCGATCGGCGTCGTGACGCTGGGCGAACAGCGGCGATCGCATCAACCGCGCCAGATTGGTCTGATAACGCTGCTCGGAAGGATCGAGTGTGGCAGCTTGTTCGAAATAGCGCTGCGCCAGATCGAATCGCCCAATGCGCGCAAAGGCCACACCCAAGCCATTGAAGGCGGGCGCAGGCGCTTCCCCGCTGACGGCGGCGCGCTGGAATGCCTCGATCGCCAGACCGGTATTCCCCTGATCAAGCGCGTGGCGGCCCATGTCGGTCAGAACGCTGGCCTGCCTGGTTCTGGCGTCGACCCTTTGTGCGGCCTTCTCGTCGTTGGCACGGCTGGCGAATTTCCCGGACTTGAACAGCGAACTGCACCCCGGCAGTGTCAGGCTCAGCACGACGGCGATGGCGATTGGCTTGAACGGAATGGTCATCTTACCCTCCTGTCATTGCGGGAAGCAGTTGGCGAACGACGCGAATGGCCGCTGGCAGCATCAGTGTGCCGATCATCACCGGCAGCATGAATACAACAAGCGGAATGGAAATCAGCACGGGCAGGCGGTGAGCTTTTTCTTCGGCTCGCATCCGCCGCCGCTCACGCATTTCGGCGGCATAGACACGCAAGGTGGTGGCGATCGAAGTGCCGAGCTTGTCCGATTGGATCAACAGAGTGGCGAAAGACCGGATTTCGTCCACTCCGGCTTCATCGGCCAGGCGGCGCAGCGCTTCCTCGCGGCTGGCTCCCGCGCGCAGGCGCAGTGTCGCAGTGGCGAGCATGTTCGAAACCAGCGGATGGCTGGTGACCATTTCCTTCGCAACCCGGTCGAGAGCGGATTCAAGGCCCAGGCCAGCCTCGACGCAGACCAGCAACAGGTCAAGGCAATCGGGGAAGCCATTGACGATCGCCTCACGCCGCCGGTCAGCCTTGGCCCGGACGAACAACGCCGGCAGCACAAGTCCGAGCAATGCCGCGATGGAACCGAAAATGTAAAGCTTGAGATAAGAAAGCTGATGCCCGCCCCACAGTGAGAACAGTACCAGCACGGTCGGAAGCACGATCACCAAAACCAGTCGCAGCAGTGTGTAAACGCGTGGCGCCTCGGGGGAGGTGTAACCCGCCGCGCGCAACCGTTCGGTCAGTTCGTTACCCTTGTTGTCGTTAAGGCTGAGACCGGCTTTTTCGATCCGGTCGACCAGACGAATCCACGCGGAGTCGTTGCGTGCCGTCAGCGTATCGGTTGAAACCGTAGTGCTGCCGGCGCCGTGTATCTGGCGCAGTTCGCCGCGCACCGCCATGCGCTTTCCGGCGAGGTTGGCCAGCGTCCACATGCCGATCGCGACAAGGGCGAACAGCGCAAGAAGGACCGCGTAGCGGATGGTCGGCGTAGAGGCGATGAGATCGATCATCGGTTAGACTTTCAAGTCGATCATGCGGCGGATCATCCACACGCCAATGACGTACATCAGCAACAGCGTGGTGAAGCCGATGACGAACATCGGATCGGTCGCGACGTCGAGATAGAACCGGGCGTTGACCAGGAACATCGAAACGAAGGTGAATACCGGCAACACGGTCAGCATCCATCCGCTCATCCGGCCTTCGGAACTGAGCGCGCGGACCTTCATGTACATGCTCGCGCGGTCGCGGATGACGCTGGCGAGGTTGCCGAGAATTTCCGCCAGGTTGCCGCCCGTCTCGCTCTGCAGAGAAAGCGAGACGACGAACATGCGGATGTCGTCCAGATCCCATCTCTCGGCGAGGGCTGACAAGGCATCTGTCAGGTTGGCACCATACGACACCTCGTCCGAGACAAGGCCGAATTCGCTTCCAAGCGGATCCTCCATCTCGGTGGTCAGCAGTTCGATCGCCGCGGCAATGGGGTGGCCCGCCCGCAGGGCGCGCACGAAGATGTCGAGCGCTACGGGGAACTGCTCTTCCATCCGCTTGCGGCGCTTGTCCGCCCGGCGGCTTATCAACAAGATCGGAATACCGAACGCGATCGCCGCCGATATTCCGAAGATCAGTTCGATGACGCCGCTGGTCACCGGCAATTTGGCCGACCAGGTGAGGAACAGGATCAGGGCGGCCAGTCCGGCAAAGGCGATCGTGCACATGGTCAAGACCACGCGCGGATCGGTCTGGATCGCCGCCATGCGGACTGTCCGCTGGAACGCATAGTAGGTCCGCGCTACCGGCCCGGCGTTTTCGGGCAACCGTTCGAGCAGATCCTTCCGCAGGATCGATGACACCTGGTCGCTCGACAGCCCGGAACGCAGCAGTTGCAGTCGACGGTTGATCGCCCGCGTTTCCGCGCGACGCCCGATGACAAAGGTGAGAACGAACTGCGAGATGAAGAAGATCGAGGCGAAAACCGCGATCAGGACAAACAGGCGGATGATAAGACCGCTCATTCGCCGAGCTTCGTGCCAGGCCGGAACAGCACAGGATCGAGTTGGATGCCGTGCGCCTCAAGGTGGCTCATGAATTTGGGGCGGATCCCGGTTGCTTCGAAATGGCCCAGCACGTTG
>JAGWUU010000043.1 GCA_028868335.1 Sphingomonadales bacterium
GCGCGGCATTCGGCGCGGAATTCGACCGGATCGACCTGATCCTTGTCGAGCTTCTTCTTGCGGTACTGTTCCTCGATCTTCCATTCGATCGGCAGGCCGTGGCAGTCCCAGCCCGGAACGTAGGGCGCGTCCATGCCCTTGAGGCTTTGGGTTCGGCAGACCATGTCCTTGAGGATGTGGTTGAGCGCGTGGCCGATGTGCATGTCGCCGTTGGCATAGGGTGGGCCGTCATGCAGGATGAACTTGTCGCGGCCGCTGCGCGCATCGCGCAGCTTGCGGTAGAGGTCCTCGCCCTGCCAGCGCGCCAGGATACCCGGCTCCTTCTGGGGGAGCCCGGCCTTCATCGGGAAGTCGGTCTTCGGCAGGAAGACCGTGTCTCTGTAATCGCGCGCTTCAGTCATAGCGCGCGGGCCTTAGCCGGGGCGCGGGCTTTGCGCTAGTCCCGCGCCTTTTTCGCGCGCCGCGCTTCGAGCGTCTTGGCCAGCTCCGCCTCCTCGACCGGGTTGCGCTTGTTGAGTGCGGGCTTGAGCGCGGGGCCGATCACGTTGATGTCATCGACCCAGATCGCACCGTTGTAACCCAGCGGCACGTCGCCGATCTGTTCGGGGAGGTCGAGGCCGACCGGTTTGCCGTCGTGGTAGGGACCGATCACGATCACATGGGCGCCCACCGCCGCCATCCGCGCGAGCAGGCGATTGGGCCAACCGGCGAACAGCCACTGCCGGTTGATCGGCACGGCGATCGTGCCGTTACGGCAGGCATCGGGGGTCAGGCCCAGCCAGCCCCGGGCGAGGTAGGCGCGGGTGCAGGCCTCGACACTCTCGTCGTTGTAGGCCCAGGCCTTGGGCCAGGCGGCGCGGATGCGGGTGAGTGCCGACTCGGGCGCGGAAAAGGCATCGCGGGACGCCACAGGATCGCGACCCGCCGCCTTGAGCGCGTCGACCAGACGGTCGGCGGCGGCTGGATCGTCGAAACGCAGGTTGTAGAGCAGCGCCGTGTCTCCCGCCGCGGCGAGCCCTTCCTCAAGCGAGGGGATCAGCCCCGCGCCCTTGCCGCGCAGGGGGAAGGTCTTGCCGCCATCGGCTGTGTAACCAAACCCAGCGTCGAGTGCCTTGAGCCCGGCGAGCGTCGCCAGCCGGACCGGGCCATGGCCATCGGTACGGCAATCGAGCGATTCATCGTGGAACAGCACGAACCTGCCATCGGCGGTCGGTGTCACGTCCACCTCGATCATCTGCGCGCCGAGTCGACGCGCCATCTGGTATGAGGGAACGGTGTTCTCGATGAAGTCGTTGACCGGTTGCTCGATCTGGGTTGCGGTGCAGCCTTGCGCGCTTCCGAACTGCTGCATCACCCCGCGATGGGCAATCAGCCGGGGGTAGCCGCGTGGCTCAGGCGCGATCCAGCTTGCATTGATGAAGGTCGAGACGAGGAAGGCGATTGCCAGAACCAGCGCGATGCGCCCCAGCCAGACCTTCATCCGAGCAACTCCCTTGCCTGCCGACAATCGGCCTCAATCTGTGCGGTCAGCGCCTCAAGGCTGTCGAATTTTGCTTCGGAGCGCAGGAAATGATGGAATTCCACTTCGATCTCCTGCCCATAAAGATCACCCGAGAAGTCAAAGAAATGCGGCTCAAGCAGTTCCTTGGGCGGATCGAAATGAGGGCGCACCCCAAGGTTTGCCGCGCCGTGGACCACGCGACCGTCGGGCAGGGTGCCGGTCACCGCATAAATCCCGTAGCGCGGGCGCAGGTAGTTATCGAGCGGCAGGTTGGCGGTGGGAAAGCCGATTGTCCGGCCCAGCTTGTCACCATGCTGGACATGCCCGCGAATCGCGAAAGGCCGGGTAAGTAGATGCGTCGCCGTGGCGCAGTCCCCGCCCTTTAGCGCATCGCGGATGCGGCTGGACGAGACAGGCTCCCCGCCATCCAGCACCGGGCCGACCGCGCGGGCGGCGATCCCGCACTCCGCGCCGATCGCGCGCAGCACCGCGAGGTTGCCGCCGCGGCCCTTGCCGAAGGTGAAATCCTCTCCCGTGACCACACCCGTCGCGCCAAGGCGCCGGGCCAGCAGATCACGAACGAACGATTCCGCCGTGGTTCCCGCCAGCTCCGCATCAAAGGCGAACACCAGCATGGCATCGGCCCCGGCGGCCGCGAACAACTCTTGCCGCTGATCCAGCGTGGTCAGGCGGAAGGGGGGGGCATCGGGAACGAAGTGGCGCACCGGATGCGGATCGAATGTGGCCACGATCGCCGGACGGCCTTCTGCGCGCGCCCACGCGATCGCCTCACCGACGACGGCCTGGTGCCCCAGGTGGAACCCGTCGAAATTGCCCAGCGCGATGATCCCGCCGCGCAGGGACTCGGGCATCGGATCGCGGGCGTCGAGGCGGGGGATCACATTGGCCACGGTGTCTTGACCGCCGGAGGATTGGCGTTCGGATCAAGCGGAACAAGCCCGGCACGGATCACCCGCAGGGCATTGCCGCCCATCACCGCGCGGATTTCGTCGGGGGTGAAGTGTTCGTCGAGCAGCGCCTGGGTCACTTGCACAAGCTGGCTGGTGTCGAAGCGCACGGTGGTCGCCCCGTCATAGTCGCTGCCGAGCGCGATGTATTGCACCCCGACCAGATCCTTGACGTGCTTCATTGCCCGGGCCGTGGCGCGCGGGGAGGTATCGCACACCGCGCCGTCCCAATAGCCGATCCCGATCACCCCGCCGGTGCGGGCAACGCCCCTGATTTCCTCATCGGTGAGGTTGCGGTTGACTTTGCAGGTCGCCTGAACTCCGCCGTGGCTGGACACCACCGGACGGCGCGCGGCGGCGAGAATGTCGGCGACGCAGGCATGGCTGCAATGGGCGACGTCGACTATCATGCCCTTGGCTTCCATGCGCCGGATGACTTGCAGACCGAAGGGTGTCAGGCCGCCCTTCTTTAATCCGTGCATCGACCCGGCGAGTTCGTTGTCGAAGAAATGGGTGAGCGAGGCCATGCGGAAGCCTGCAATATAGAGTTGGACGAGGTTGGCAGGATTGCCTTCAAGGTCTTGCAGCCCTTCGATCGAAAGAAGTCCGCCGACCGGCCCCGTTCCGCCCGCGCGCGCCTTGAGCAGCGTGTCGAGTTCGGCATCGTCGCTGACCTTGACCAGCTTGCCTTGCGAGTCCGCCACCGCCCGGTCCAGCTTCTCCGCGTGCCATAGCGAGCGCTCCAGCAGCGAGCCCCAGGTCCGCACCGGCTGCAACTGGGCGATCGCCAGCGCGGTGATGTTGTCAGTGTCGCCGCCGTTGGCGTCATAGTTCTGCCCGCGCGGGGTCTTGGTCACGCTGGAAAATACCTGCAACGCGACATTGCCTGCCTGAAGCCGGGCCAGATCCTCGTGCCCGCGCTTTGTCGTGCCAAGCAGGTCGCGCTTCCACATCAAGGTATCGGAATGGAGGTCGACGATCTGCAAGGTCTGGTGCAGCGCCCTGGCTTCGGCGCTGACCGCGATCAGCGGCTTGCCGTCGATCTTGTTCATGCCACCTTCGAGGTATCCCGGCGCGAACCCGAAGAAACCGGCAGCCGCCACGGCCAGCAGCACCAACGGAACCCAGACCCTCTTGCGCATCGTCAACCTCTCCGTTGCGCCTCAGGGTTTACGCACCAGCGTCACGAAATCAAACCCCGGCGTGTGGCCTTCCGGGGGATGAACCTCGCGCAAGGTCTCTGTCCATTCAGCGCGGTCGAAGGGCGGGAAGTGCGTATCGCCGGACGGTGCGGCGTGAATCTCGGTCCATTCGATGCGGTCGGCCAGCGGCAGGAACAGCGCGAAGGCCTCCGCCCCGCCGATCACCGCGATGTGCGGCGCGTTGGCGAGGGCAAGCGCCTCCTCCGGCGTGCGAGCGACTTCGGCGCCCTCTTCAGCCCAGTGCGGATCGCGGGTCAGAACGATGTGGCGGCGGCCGGGGAGCAGGCCGGGCAGCGATTCGAAGGTCTTGCGGCCCATGACCATCGGCTTGCCTGCGGTCATCGCCTTGAAATGCCTAAGGTCGGCGGGCAGGTGCCAGGGCATCGCCCCGTCGGCGCCGATCACGCCGCCCTCATGCCAACCACCGGCCACGGCGACTACGAAGAACACCTCGCGCCGGTTCACCTTACCAGCCCAGCCGCGTCACGTGGCCCATCTTGCGGCCAGGGCGCGCCGCCGCCTTGCCGTAGAGGTGGAGGTGATTGGCCGGATCGGACAGGATCTGTGCCCAGTCCTCGGCCGCGTCGCCGATCACGTTGCGCATCTCGACATGCGGGGCAGTCAGCGCGGTTGAACCCAGCGGCAACCCGCAGATCGCGCGGACGTGGTTCTCGAACTGGCTGGTGAGCGCGCCCTCGATCGTCCAGTGGCCCGAATTGTGGACCCGCGGGGCCATCTCGTTGAACACCGGCCCGGCGTCAGTTGCGAAGAATTCCAGCGTCAGCACCCCGACATAGTCCAGTGCGCCAGCAACCTTCGCCGCCAGCTCGCGTGCCGCCGGAACCTGCGCCAACACCCGCTCGCTGGCGGGGGCGACCGACCTGGCAAGGATGCCGTTGACGTGGCTGTTCTCGGCACTGTCCCAGAATACCACCGTGCCGTCGCTGCCCCGACACAGGATTACCGAGAATTCGGCAAAGAAGTGGACGAAGCCTTCGTAAAGCAGCGGTTCGCCGGTCAGCGGCACGGCTTGGGCTTCGTGGTCGGCCATGATCCGCCACTGGCCCTTGCCGTCATAGCCTTCGCGCCGGGTCTTGACGATGCCGGGGGCGCCGATCTCGGTCAGTGCCCGGTCCAGGTCCTCGGCCGTGTCGACGACATGGAACGGCGCGGTCGTGCCGCCCAGTTCGCTGACGAAGCGCTTTTCCGAAAGCCGATCCTGCGCCACTTCGAGCGCGCGGGCGTTCGGCAGCAGGGCGATCTCGGCCAGCGCGGCGAGCGGAGCGACGGGGACGTTCTCGAACTCGTAGGTGACGACCGCGCAATCGGCGGCGAAAGCGGCCATCGCGGCGGCATCGCTCCAGTCCGCGCGGGTCGCCTGGGCGCAGACGTCGGCGGCGATCGGATCGGCCTCCGGGGCAAAGACATGGCAGCGATAGCCAAGCTGTGCCGCCGCCATCGCCAGCATCCGTCCAAGCTGCCCGCCGCCAAGGATGCCGATAGTTTCGCCGGGTGGGATCACGCGGGACGTTCCGCAACGCCTGCGGTCTGCGCCGCGCGGTATGCCTTGAGCCGCTCGGCCAGCGCCGGATCGGTGGTGGCCAGGATCGCCGCTGCAAGCAGCCCGGCGTTGGTTGCCCCGGCTTCCCCGATCGCCAAAGTGCCGACCGGGATTCCCGCTGGCATCTGCACGATCGAGAGCAGGCTGTCCTGCCCCGACAGCGCCTTGGACTGAACCGGTACGCCCAGCACCGGCAGGTGGGTCATGCTGGCGACCATGCCCGGCAGGTGCGCCGCGCCGCCCGCCCCGGCGATGATCACCTTGAACCCGGCATCGGCCGCGCCCTGCGCGAAAGCGACCAGCCGCTGCGGGGTGCGGTGGGCCGAAACGATCCGTGTGTCATGCGCTACGCCCAGCTTGTCGAGCGCATCGGCGGCGCACTTCATCGTCGCCCAGTCCGACTGGCTGCCCATGACGATGGCAACCTTTGGTGCGGCGGGTGCGCTCATCGCTTAGCGCTCCGCCAGATAATAGCGGTCCACCGCGTTCAGGCTGCCGTCCAGATCATAGACGATCGGCTGGCCGGTCGGGATTTCAAGCCCGGTGATGTCCGCGTCGGAAATGCCCGACAGATGCTTGACCAGCGCGCGCAGGCTGTTGCCGTGCGCGGCGACCAGCACGGTGTGTCCGGCCTTGAGCTGCGGGACGATCGCCGCCTCGTAGTAAGGCAGGACGCGGGCGATGGTGTCCTTGAGGCTTTCGGTCGAGGGAATGGCGATCCCGGCATAGCGCGGATCGGCTTTGAGATCGAACGCACCTCCGTCTTCGAGCACCGGCGGCGGTACATCGAAACTGCGCCGCCAGATCTTGACCTGCTCGTCGCCGTGCCTCGCCGCCGTCTCGGCCTTGTCGAGCCCGGTCAGCCCGCCATAGTGCCGCTCGTTGAGCCGCCAGTCCTTTGTCTCCGGTATCCACAGCCGCCCCGCCGCCTCGAGCGCAAGGTGCAGGGTGCGGATCGCCCGGGTTTGGAAGCTGGTGAAGGCCGTGGTCGGCAGCATGCCCTTGGCGGCGAGCAGTTCGCCAGCGGCGCGGGCCTCGTCCTCTCCCTTCGTGGTCAGGTCGACGTCCCACCAGCCGGTAAAGCGGTTTTCAAGGTTCCACTGGCTCTGGCCATGGCGGACGAGAATCAAGCGCGGCAAAGTCTGGCCCCCTAAAACGTCAGGAACTCTGGCCCCTAGCTATCCGCCCCGGTTTTGGGAAGAGTTGGCGTATCTTCGCGCGCCATTTCCCGCGACTGGGATTTTCGCCGTCGAAGGTTCTCGCGCAGCTTGGCAGCCAACCGCTCTTCGCGGCTGAGGTCACGGCTGGGGGAGGCGGGCTTTTCACGCATTGGCAATCTGTGTCGGCTATCAGGGTTCGGCTTGACAAAGCAAGGGGGCACGGCCAATAGCGCGCCCCTGCCCGGACGGCCCAGCCGTTTACCGGAATCACGCGGAATGGTTGTGCTGCTGTAGCTCAGTGGTAGAGCGCATCCTTGGTAAGGCTGAGGTCGGGAGTTCAATCCTCCCCAGCAGCACCATTCCGCAGCCGTATCGACAGCAAATTTGTTTCTCGCACACCGGCTAGGCCAAACCCGCGCGGTTCTGCGCCGTTCCGGCCGCAGGCGATTCGTGTTGAGGACAGAGATGCTCGGATCGTAGGCTGTTCAAGGCCAGATCTGGCCGCGCTTCTCAAAAGCCGCTTTTCCTGTCCTGAGATGGTTCTGAGGGGGTTTGCAGGGCAGCGCGGTTTACGCGAATCCAAGTGCCTTGCGCTGGTCGTTCCAATCGACGGGAAGTTCGCCGCAACGCAGCAACGCCCGGGCGGTCAATTCGATCGGCTGGCGGCCCTCGATGATCGCCAGGGTAATGTCGGGGGCGAGGAAGCGCAGCCGTGCCAACCGGACCAGGTGGCTGCGCTCGACCGGATTGGCGGATCGCTGCTCGCTGGTCAGCTTTTTCCAGGCTGCCCAGCTGCGGCGGATCAGATCGATGAGATGCGGATCGCGGTTGGCGGGTCGCGCATCAGGAGAGGCGTAGACCAGGCGGAGCTCGATCCCCCGGCGTTTGAGCGCGACCGGCGTGATCAGGACGACAGGATCGCGAAGCAGCGCCTCTGCGGTGCCGACCGCCATGGCTTCCGCAAGGAGGTTGCGATCGAGCTCGATCCTGAGCGCATGGGTTTCGATCGAGATTCGCGCATCGAGGTGCTGGAGGGTTTCCTGTAATGCCTTGCTGTCACCTGGCGCCGGCGCCAGTTGCGCTGGTGTAATGGCGGCCTCCGTCAGGCCAGGGGCGCCCAGTTCGGCATCGACACGAGCGGGATCGGAGAGGAAGTTTGCAAGGGATTGCTGGACCAGTGCTTCGATATCGCCGGCGGGCAGACGCCAGCCGTTGCGGCTGTCGCGGGTGCTGCTGACATAATAGCTGTAACGTTTACCGCGGTTCTTGCCGTGGGTGCTGTAGAGGCGCTGGCCCTCGGCATCGAAGATTCGTCCGGCAAGCGCGCTGATCGTACCGGCGCGCGGGCGCTTCACTGCGCCGCTCGACCGGGACTGCACCTTTCCCCAGAGCGCACGGTCGATGATTGCCTCATGCTCGCCGGGATGAACCTGGCCCTTGTGATTGACTTCGCCGAGGTAGATGCGGTTGCCAAGAATGTGCCGCAGACCGCCCGGCCGGAAGGGCGTTCCGCCAAAGGGTTGTCCATTGCGGGTCACGCGCTGCTTGGAGCGGACGCCAAGCTTGGCCAGATCCTCGGCAAGGCTCTCGAGCGATGGTGAGTTGAGGTAGTGGGAGAAGATCAGCCGGACGATCTCTGCTTCATCCGGATTGATCATTAGCTTGCGCTCGATCACATCGTAGCCGATCGGCACCGGCCCGCCCATCCACATGCCCTTGCGCTTGGAGGCGGCAATCTTGTCGCGGATCCGCTCGCCGGTGACCTCGCGCTCGAACTGCGCGAAGGACAAGAGAACGTTGAGCGTCAGCCGGCCCATCGAGTTGGTGGTGTTGAAGGCCTGGGTCACGCTGACGAAGCTGGCTCCCGCTTCGTCGAGCACTTCGACGATCTTGGCGAAGTCGACCAGGCGCCGGGTCAGTCGATCGACCTTGTAGACGACGATGACGTCGACCCTGCCCTCGCGAACATCGGCGAGAAGTCGCTGCATCGCCGGCCGTTCCATGGTCCCGCCCGAAATCCCGCCGTCGTCGTAGTGGTCGGGCAATAAGGTCCAGCCTTCGTGCTGCTGAGACAGGACATAGGCCGCGCAGGCTTCGCGCTGGGCGTCGAGGCTGTTGAAGGCCTGCTCCAGGCCTTCCTCGGTCGACTTGCGGGTATAGATCGCGCAGCGCACCGGCGGCGGGGTGAGCCGGCTCATGCCTTGCCTGCTCGCCTGAGCCCGAAGAAGCGCGGACCCGACCACTGCGCCCCGGTGATATGCCGCGCGATCATCGAGAGCGAGCGCCACGACTTGCCGGCAAAGTCGAAGCCGTCAGCGGTCACAAGCACGGTGTAGATCGTCCCGTTCCATTCGCGCACCAGGCGGGTGCCGGGCTTCAGCTTGAGCGGCGGCTCCGCCATCGCAGTGGTCTGATCGGCCGATACGGACTCGAGCTGCCTGCGCACCACCAGTGGCAGCCCGCCGAACTTTCGTTCCTGCCGCTCGTATCGGCAGCGATCACGCCGCTGCCCTCTCGGCCATGGCGGGCCGGGTAGGCTCCGGCGATCCTGACAATCTGGAGGCTCAAGCAGCTCGTGCCTATTGGCATCGGCTGTTCGAAGGCTTCCGGCGCCATGACGAGGATCGGCGCAATGGCCTGCTCAACTATGGTTATGCTGTCATCCGGGCGGCCCTTGCACGAGCTTGCGCAGCTTCCGGTCTGCTTCCCGCCTTCGGCATTCATCACCGATCCCGAACCAACCCGTTCAATCTGGTCGATGATCTGCTCGAACCGTTCCGCCCGGTCGTGGATCGCATGGCGCGCACTCGTGCAACGAGTGAGGAACGCGAAGAGCTGGATGTCGAGGATCGTCGCCACATGGCCGGAATCCTGAGCGAGAATATCTCGATCGGCGAGGAACGCTTGACGATGCTGGCCGCGACCGAAGCGGTTGCCGCCAGTCTGGTCAGGGCAATCGATGCCGGCAATGCCGCACTTCTGAGCACGCCAGCCCTGCCGCTGGCGCGGCGCAGCTGACCATGGAAGCCGAGGAGGCTCGCTTCATGTGGCTGATGGTATTCTTCGACCTGCCGGTGAAGACCAAGCCGCAGCGCGGTCGGGCCAGTCGATTTCGCCAGTTCCTCAAGAAGGACGGCTACATCATGCTGCAACTTTCGGTTTACGCGCGGGTCTGCCGGGGGCAAGATGCTGTGGATAAACATATCCGCCGGGTACGTACCAGCCTTCCCGAAGAGGGTAGCGTGAGGACGCTCCAGGTTACAGACAAGCAGTATGGCAGGATGGAATTGATGCTGGGAACAGCGCCAAAAACCGAACAGATTGGGCCATCCCAGATGGTTCTGCTGTGATTTCGGCGGTGATCAAACCGCGGAAATCACAACAGTTCCAATCCGTTACTGCAGAGCAGTCCTACCATGGGCAAATCGGTAGGGAAACCACGGCGTGAAACCAGCTGCGGTCATCTGCTTGGCAAGTCCTACCATGGGCAAATCGGTAGGGAAACCACGGCCGCGGAAGGCTCGCGAGCTATCCCGTTCAAGTCCTACCATGGGCAAATCGGTAGGGAAACCACGGCCGCTGGCTAAACGGCACGACATTACCGAACGTCCTACCATGGGCAAATCGGTAGGGAAACCACGGCGCCTTCGGGAGTAGGGGCGATAAGAAACGTGTCCTACCATGGGCAAATCGGTAGGGAAACCACGGCCCAAGTGGCGTGTTGCCGCGAGTATTTTGCGTCCTACCATGGGCAAATCGGTAGGGAAACCACGGCCATGGGGGCCTCTTCTTCATGATTGTCGATGTCCTACCATGGGCAAATCGGTAGGGAAACCACGGCTAATCGGCCTGAAAGGCCGAAGAGCGGCCTTTCAGGCCGATCTGCGCGGAACGCGCCGAAAGGGCTGCCAATGGCTGTCGAAATTCACAACGTCTGCGATGACCTCAAATCTTATCCCCAACCGGCGGCACCTCCCGCTTCGCCCTGTCGAGAAACGGCAACATATCCTCCGGCCGCGCATTGCCCGCGCGCCGCTTGAGAAAATCCGACGCCGTCTCAACCACGCCGATCTTCTGCGCAATCGCCACCGAGATCCACTGGTTGAGCGATACCCCGTCTTCCTTGGCCAAGCGCGCGGCGGCGGCCTTTACCGAGGCGGGCAGCTTGAGCGGGTAGGATGCCTTGCTCATGATCGTAGCTCCTTCAACAATTCACCGGGCCGCAGAACCCGCAGCCCGAACCTTTCCGCGCCCTTCGCAAAGTCGCGCACATTGTGCGTGACGAGCGCATCGGCGCGGCCATTCACAGCAGCTTCCAGAACCATTTCATCGTTGGCGTCGCTGAGTTGCGGTCGCCATTGGAAGCTGACCTCGACCGCTTCGCACGCGCCCGCCAGGGCAGCGAGAAAGCGGTCGATGTCGCGCAACTCCAGGCCGTGGGCGAGCCGCTGCTCGGGCCGTTTCAGCACCGCCTCGTATTCGAGGAACAGGGCTGGCGTGACCAGCGGCGTGAGCCGACCTTGGGCTGCTTCGCGAAGGACGGCATTGCTGCCGCCGTTCGCGCTGCGCAGGGCCGTGACCACAACGTCGGTATCGAGGACGACTCTTCGCATATCCTATAAGATATCACTTTGCATGAGATGTTTCAAGAATGACTGGCGCACCGCTCAGCCATCCATGGCGTCGATCAGGCCGCTAATAAAATCGGCGATCTCGAACAGCTGCGTGTCGTCGAAATGGGTGTCCGAGCCTCATGGGCAATTGCACCCGCGGTGCGGCGAGGCAATGGGCGACGGCCGCCTGGGCATGATGCTGATGGAACGACATCAGCATTCCGGCGGGGTGATGCTTGGCATCCGGCACCACCATGGCAACACCATTTTCGACAAGGGCGCTGAGCAGGGAGCCGCTGACAGAGACTTGCGGCGTATCGAGAATGATCCAGGCAATGTCCTCGACGGGAAAGGTTAGTGCTTCCCCATCATTTTCAGGATCGACAACAATCTGGCGGCTGCGATGCGTCAGTCGGGCTGGGTTGGAGATGTGCAGACCACGCCATGCCATGTGCGGACCTCGGATTTCACCTCGGAACGCGCTCCGAAGCGGTCCACATTGTACTTCTTTATGGTTAACAATGTCTTTGCGCCGATTCCATCGAGCGAATTACCCAAGTCATCCTTGCGAGACCTTGGATCTTTGTCATTAAATAGAGAAATGGCCCCAGTTGACCTGTTGAGGCCTTGGAAATATCCGGCCAACAACTCGCCGGTGGGCTTCGTGACCTCGACGTAATTTCTTGGGTAGAGGCTGAAATTGAAGACGAAGCTCTCGTCAATCAAAGCCCAGCTTTCCTCATCTTTCGCCTGCACCACCGCCCGCATTGGCGGCATCGGCCAGTCACGCTTGTTCATCACGTGATGGGGGTAGATCGGCACAAGGTAGAATTCTTCCTTGCCGCGCTTGTTGGGCTTGGCAAACACATCCACCCGGACGATTTCGCCGCGATCAGCCGTGCCTCCTCGGACTTGAACCGCCGGTTTCCCGTTTGTGCGCAGCCGGACCTTGCGTATCTCGTCTCCGGTGGGCGAACGCGGAAGTTTGTCGGCAGGGCGCCCATCGGCGATCCACTGCCGGATGGCCTCGATCACATCCTGATTGCGTTCGGGATCCTTGATATCGGCAAGCCGCTTCTCTGAAAGATCGGCGATCGACTTGCGTTCATAGACGACCTGCACGCCATCGCGTTCCTTCACCTGCCTGATCGTGGCGGCATGGCCTTCGCCCCGCGCGCGCCTGCGCTCGGGGCGGGCAACGAAAACGTCGTCGTAAGCGTCTTTCACTTCCCGCCGAAAGCTGGCCGCATCGCCCCATGGCGGATCAACCTGCCGCAACGGGCGCGCCAGGCCCTTCTGCTCCCATTCCTGGAAGGACTTGGTGAGCCGCTGTACCTCCCACTCGCCAATCGCGGCAACTACTAGAGCGTCAAGCGCATGATGGCGGGCATCGTCGACGCGCTTGCCGTCCACTTTCTTCAGGGATTCAACGCCCCACGCATGGCGCAGGGCTGCGGTCAGCCCGCCGGGCCGTGTGAATACGCGACGTTCCCCGTCCTTTTCTTGCCGCTGGCCTTCCGGGAAGAACAACTTCACCGCTTCGGCGAGGAGGCGGCAGGCGTAGCGGGTGTCGTTGAGATTGCGACTGCGGAAGCGTTCCTCCGCCTCCTTCGCGTTCTTCAGGACATAATTTCGTTTCTTCGCGCCGCGAAAAGCAGAGTTGCCCTCGATCCGGGCGACAAAAGTGTCCCAGCCCTCTTCGCCTTGCGCTGCCATAATCCATTCAAAGGGCGTCTGGCCTTTTTTTCGCTGGTTCGCCTCAGCCGTGCAAAGGACTTTGTTGGAATAGCTATCATCCCCAAACCGCGACCACGGCAAGATGTGGTCCACCTGATGGCTGTTGTCGGTTGCGATGATCGCGGTCGGCGCAATTGCCTTGTCGGTGTAGGGGCAGCGCCCCACCTGTTCTTTCCACAACCGATAGCGCAACAAGGTGTCGCCGTTCACGTCCTCGATGTTCAGCAGTTGGCGAACTTCATCGCGTTGGCGCTCGCGTTCCGCAGTATTCTTGTCGACCCCACGCTTGATCTCGTTGCGTTTTTCAAGGCTGTTGCCGACATCGCGGGCCATCTCGATATGCACGGCATCGGGCAGGCCCCAGCGGTTACGCATGGCCCAGAGCTGTTTCAGTCCCTCGGTTAACGATTTGCGGGCGACGGGATTGGCGATCTCCTTGCCCATGTCCTCCACTAGGCGGTTGAATGCCTGCTTGTCCGTCACCTGCTCCCGCTTTGACCAGCGCGAGGCGGCATGGTCATAACCCACCGCCTCGCAAGCCTGATCGTAGCGCAAGCCCCGTTCGAGGTGTGGAACGAGTGAACGGGCGGCCAACGTGGAAATGTGACCCGCGCCCTTGAACCGGGAGAAAGCACCCAGATCGGCGAGAAGCGCGTCAGCCGCTCCGGCAGTCAAGTTCAGCTTGCGCAGTTCTGTCTCAATCGTGTCGGCAGTTTCGTAGAAGCTGATGACGTGAGCAATCCGGTCCAGCTGTTCCGGCTGCGCCTGCAATGCAGCCCACAGCGTATCGCCAAGGGCATCGCGCAGCTTTTTGGTCCCATGCATGGCCTCGCCGGTGCGGGCGGCAATGTCCTGCGATTCATCGTCGGGCCTGATCGCGGTGAAGCGCTGGTTGTCAGGCAGACCGATCCGCTTGCGCACAGTCTTGACGGTCAGCTTGGCGGTAGCGCCAAGATCGGCGGCAGCCAGCGCGATTTCCTGGGGTGTGAGCGGACGCTCGCCATCTGGCGTGTTGATCCGCAGGTGGACCAGCTTGGTCAGCAAGCGGAATTTCTCGAACGAAGGGGCAAACTTCGCGGCGCGCTTTTCCTTCGATTCGAACTGGCACATGCCGACCAGCTTTTCGCTGTCCTGCATTTCCAATTGGCGAAAGGCGATGTTGGTATAGGCCGTTTCCAGTTCCGCCGAGGCACCAACATTGCCCAGGCGGCGCTGGGCCTTGAACAGTTCGCTAACCTCATGAAGCAGATCGTCGCGGCTCTGGGTGCGATCGAAGAGGCCGTCGCGGTTGCGCTTGCGATCCCGGAAGTCAGCATCACGGCCAAACATTTCCCCAACCGTGCGATAGCGCCCAAGCCGCTCACGCGTGGCTTCTAACGCCTTGAGCATCTTCTGGTCGTCACCGGCGGTGTTGGCTTCCTTGCCCTTTTGGGCAGACTTGAACCCGCGCCGCTTGGCGATATGGCCAAGCGCGACGGCAAATTCCGCAGCGGACAGAACCTTGTCGAGGCCGCGTGCGCGCAGTTCCCAGGGATCGAGCCCGGCCCGCTTCAGTGCATCCGGTTCCTGCCCAGCCAGAAGCCCGTGCTGCGCGAACAGGCGGCGCACTTCGGCCATGCGCTGCGCGCGACGGCGGATTACGCGGCGTAGCAGGCGGTTGCCGCGCCGGATTTGGTTGGTCGGTGTGCGTTCCTTGTCGGTTTCGGGAACGTCGAACATCCAAGATCCCAAGGCGATGATCTCGCCGGTCGGGTC
>JAGWUU010000311.1 GCA_028868335.1 Sphingomonadales bacterium
ATCGCCTTCTTCCAGGGTCGGCGCGTTGTGGTCATCGGATCGAGCATGCCGTGCACGGAAATCAGGTAGGGTTGTCCGGTCGCCCGCTTCCACATCGTTGCCGCGCGCGATGGGTAGGTCCAGATGCCGTGAAGGTGCAGCACATCCAGTTGCGCGGCGATCAATTGCTGCGCGAGACGAGGTGCAAAACCAATCTGACGCGGCCCGACTACCGACGAATGGGAAACCGTGTCCGGCGCAAAGCGGGCTGAGTCTTCCTCACAGAAGCCGTCATGCAAGGCAAAGACGAGAGCGTCGCCGCCAAGCTCGCGGATCATCGCCGATTGCCGCACGACAGCTTCGAAAACTCCGCCTCCGGAACGGGAGGCGGAAGTGGTCAGCAATCCAATTCGCATGCCCCGCAGTGGTTGATCCGTGTTCATCCCGCGGCGCGCTGTTCTTGCGGGGCGGGCGGCTTGCGCGAACCGTAGAACCAGGCGTTGACCGGATCGAACCGTGCCTGGGCGCCGAGCAGCAAGCCAGTGCCGATTCCGTACCACAAGGCCTGCCCGCGCAGGATGAAGCTGGCCGCGAAGAAGTCGGAAATCAACGTGCCGATTACGATCGTCGCACCCCACGCGCCGAGGAAGATTGCATCGCTTCGCGCGGCCGGTGTTTGGGCCGCGGTTCGCAGGAACCTGATCGCCATCCAGCCAAACCAGAACATCAGCGCCAGCAAGGGCAGGCCGCCAAGCGATCCGGCGTTGAACAGCATCGAGAGGTGCTGGTTGTGTCCAAAGCCGATCATGTATTCCTCGCCGCCGCCCAGTTCGGTCGGGTTGAAATACTGCGTGCGCGCGTTGAAGCCGGAGCCCATCAGGAAATTCCCGGGCGAGCCCGTCCAGCTACGGTACATGAAATCCCACTCGGACATGCGCGTGAAGAGGGTCTGGTCGCGGATCATTTCGTTCCCGCCCGGTCCCCCCAGCCGATACTGCCAGCGCGCCACCTGATCACCGGCAAACACGAAGCCGGAAACGGCGATCGCCAGAAACAGTCCCCCGGCAAAAATCAACCGGCGGCTCAGGAAATGGCGCAAGCCGCTTGCCACGATCAGGAATTCAGCGACCAGCGAGACGAGAAAGGTCCGCGTCACGGAAATCAACAGCACCGCCAGATTGACCAGCAGCGTAACCATCTGCAACGGCGAAAGCCTGAACATCGTCGACAACACGAGGTAGCCCAGTGCCGCCATGCTCGATGCACCGATGATCTGGTAGCGCACCTTGGCGTAGTCGATTCCGCCGGAATTGAAGTTGTAGATCAGAAATGCCGCCACGACGTAAGGCAGGCAAACCTTGGCGAGCATCGAGCGCAGCTTCGTCGAATCGGTTTCGGCCATTACGCGCGCCGTGGCATAGGCCGCGCTCAGGTAAACGAAAGCGCCCAGCCCGTTGCGCAACAGTGGATAGATCGGATCTCTGCTTGCGATGCCGGACAGGGTGCCAACCGTCAGATACAGCAGGCCAAGGACGACCATGCTGTCGAGCCACCGAACCTTGACGCGTCCGCCGATGTGGCCAACCGTGAAAACGGTCAAGGCGAAGCCGTATATCGCCAGAAGCACCAACTGAAGGTCAAGCCCCTCTCCCTGGCCCGCTGCCTGGTAGTCGAACATCCAGGCACAGACGAGGATCCAGTAAGACACCGGAATTGAGCGGTTCGTCGCGACGGCCTTCGTGTCGGCTCGGGGAGAAGTCACGGCGCGCTGGTACATCGGAATGTTTTTCTCGTGCAGTGGGCGTTGCGACCGGGGGGGGGACTCAAATCGAAGGCGTTTCGCGCATGCAGGTCAATAGGGCGCTCGTCCAAGATAGCCTTGAATCTCCGCCAGGTAACGCGAAATGCGCTCCTCGGCCGGTTGAGCGGATGGGAAATGCAACAGCTCGACGGCATCGGCAAAGATTTCCGAATCGCCAAGCCATGCCCGTTGCCCCGCTCCATCCGCCAGGCGATGCCACAGGGCTTCGTCATGCCCAACAGCGCTCAAGGCGCATGCCAGTGACTGGGAACATCCGCTTTCGAAGACGATCCCGCTAACAAGGTTGCGCACCATGACATCGCGCGAGCCGACCGCTTCGCTGACAATGACGGGAATACCCAGGGCCATGGCCTCGTTGACGACCATTCCCCACGTCTCGCTATAGCTGGTCAGCACGAGGGCCGCCGCTTGGGAGATCATTCGCCCGGTTTCATCAGCGCTCGTGAACCCGGCAAAATCGACCAGATGCTCCACGCCCAGAGCCGCGACGTGGCGCCGCATGTCAGGTTCCAGCGGTCCCGCCCCCACCAGAACCAGCCGCCGGGGCCTGTGGTTTTGCGCGCGCACATAGTGTGCGTAGCCTTCGATCAGCACCGGCAAATTCTTCACGTCAACCAGACGGCCGACAAACACGAACGGGCGGTCTTCAAACTTCACAGCAGCAGCGGAACCAGCGCCGCCGACTTCAAGGCGCACGCGCTCCAGATCTATGCCGTCGCAGCCGGGCAACAGGCGACGACCGCGAAAGCCAAGGAACCGGAAGTATTCGAGGTTTCGCCCTCCGGCGACAATTCCCGCGTTGAAGCACGCCAGCGCCACCCTCTTCAACAGCTCCCCTGCGACCGTGCGGGGGCGATCCTCGAACTTGGTATCGTTGAGCATGATCACGCGCTTGCCGAGCAGCCGCAGGAGCCAGGACACGATCAATACGTCTAGATGATTGTAGCCGATGCCCATGCAAATCGTGTCGGCCTTGCAAGCCTGGCCAAGCAGTCGCCAGATACGTTTCAGCAGCGGTATTCGTTCGTACACCAGGCCGGGAAAGAGCGTGACGCGCCTGACATCCGGCTGATCCGCCAATGGTTTCCAGTCGCCATAGTCCTCGGTCGCGCCC
>JAGWUU010000312.1 GCA_028868335.1 Sphingomonadales bacterium
CGCCAAGCACGCCGCCAGCCGACATCACCAGGTAGAACAGCGTCAACTGCGACGGCGCGGGCCGCTCATCATAGAGTCGGCCATGCAGCGCAACGCAGATCAGGAACAACAGTGCGACCGATTCGATCACCGGGACCAGGCCGCTGGACCCGCGCGAGATCATCGCCATGGTTCCGGCGGTGAACAGCGCCGGCCAGGCAAGCAAGGTCATCACCCGTGTCGCCCCGCGCTTTTCCGAGAAGGCAAAGACAAAGCTGAGCAGGTACAGCCCGAGCGGGATGACCCACAGCAACGGCATCGCGAACAGATCTGTGGTGAGGTGCGTCGTCGTCGAGAGCATCAGCCCCGAGGGCACGGCCGCCAGGGCCAGCCATAGCGCGATTTGGCGCCGCGCTACCGGCTGGGGCGGAGTTTCGTCGATGGTGTCGACGACCGCGACCCGGCCACCCCGGCGCGTTCGGGCGCAGAGCAGGATCAGGACGAACAACAGGCCATAGCCCAGGCTCCAGCCCCACGACTGGGCGCGAAGCGTCAACAGCGGTTCGGCCAAAAGCGGATAGGCGAGCAGGCCGGTGAAGCTGCCGAAATTGGATGCGGCATAGAGTGCCCAGGGTTCGCCCGCCGCCGGATCGGATGCGTACCACCGTTGCATCAGCGGCGCCTGCGCCGAAACCAGCAGGAACACCGGCCCGATCGACAAGGCGAGAAGCGCCGGAACCCACAACACCTCAAGCCCGGGATGCCCAGGAGGAAGCGAGACGAGGCCGACGGGCAAGGTCAGCGCCGCCGCGACAAACAGCGCCAGATGAATTTGCGCCTGGCGTCTGATCGGCAACTTCGACAAACGGTGCGCGTAATAATACCCGCACAGCAGCAACGCCTGATAGACCAGCATGGCGCTGTTCCAGACGTTGGGCGCCCCGCCAAGACGCGGCAGGGCCATGCGGGCGACCATCGGCTGAACCAGGAACAGCAGGAAACTGCCGGTCAGGATCGTTGCGACGAACAGGGGGCGCGACGCCGTTGGAGGTATTATGTTACCGGTCAAACGGAGCGCTCCAGGCAATAGGCAACGTGCGGTTGCAGGGGATCTCCATCGGCGATGCGCGGATGGGCAAAATCACATTCGGGTCGGTATCGCAGGCCGAGGCGCTCCATGACCGAACGGCTGCGCACGTTTCCGCGCGATGTGATCGCCCAGGCGGCATCGTCCGGCAGATTGGCGAAAGTCCAGACCAGGCTCGCCCGCGCGGCCTCAATCGCATAGCCTTGGCCCCAGTAATCCGAAGCCAGTCGCCAGCCCAGCTCTGCCTTGTCCGCCACCGGACCGGTATGGCCGCGAATCACGCCGCACCAGCCGATCAGCGTGCGATCGGCAAGCCGCTCAAGCGCCCAGGAGGTATGGCCGTGTTCCTGCTCGCGGGCGATGGCGCGATCGACCACGACATCTGCCTCGGCCCGGGACATGACCGGACCGAGCGTGGCCATCACCTTGGGGTCGGCGCACAATGCGGCGAACGGCGCGCGATCCTCGTCGCGCCATGACCGCATCGCCAGGCGTTCAGTCTCAAGCCGGAAGTCAGCCACCCAGCAGCCTTGCCGCGTGGGCCGCATGATAGGTCAGGACGCCCGAACAACCCGCCCGCTTGAAGGCGAGCAGGGTTTCCAGCACCAGCGCATCGCGATCCCCCGCCCCTGCGGCGGCGGCGGCCTCGATCATCGCGTATTCGCCGCTGACCTGATAGGCGAATACCGGCACCTCGAATGCGTCCTTCACCCGGCGAACGATGTCGAGATAGGGCAAGCCCGGCTTGACCATCACGCTGTCGGCGCCCTCGGCCAGATCCAGTTCGACCTCGCGCAGCGCTTCCTCGGCATTGGCCGGGTCCATCTGGTAGGTTTTCTTGTCGCCCTTGAGCAGCCCGCGGCTACCCACGGCATCGCGGAACGGGCCATAGAACGCGCTGGCATATTTCGCGGCATAGGACATGATCTGGACGTTGACGAAATCCTCGCCCTCCAGTGCCTCGCGGATTGCGCCGATGCGGCCATCCATCATGTCGCTGGGCGCGATCACGTCGGCGCCGGCCCGCGCCTGGTTGAGGCTCTGGCCGACCAGCACCTCTACGGTTGCGTCGTTGACTACATAGCCGCCCGCGTCGATCAGCCCGTCCTGGCCGTGGCTGGTGTATGGATCGAGCGCCACGTCGGTCAGCACCCCAAGGTCATCGCCGCAGGCTTGCTTGATCGCCTTGATCGCCCGGCACATCAGATTATCGGGATTGAGCGCTTCCTTGCCGTCGTCGCTGCGCCGCTCTGGCTGGGTGTTGGGAAACAGCGCGACGACGGGAATGCCCAGCGCCATCGCCTCCTTTGCGCGAGCCACGATCAGATCGACGGACCAGCGCGATACGCCGGGCAGCGAGCCGATCGGTTCTTCCACGCCGCTGCCTTCGGTGACGAAAAGCGGCCAGATCAGGTCCCTGGGGGTCAGCACGGTTTCGCGATGCAGCGCGCGGCTCCATGCGGTGGCACGGGTACGGCGGAGGCGCGTGGCGGGGTAAAGTCCGGTCATGGCGGCGTTCTAGTATCCACCCCAGCGCGGCGCAACACCGGCAGGCCCATTCAATTGCCGAGGCGGTCGATCTCGCGGCGGGGGTTCGAAGCGATGCTGGCCTGACGCGGTGCAAGGCTGGCCATGGCCGCACCGGGCACGACCTGCTTGAGCGCGGCCAGCCGCGCCCTGAACGTCGCCAGTTCCTTCGCATCGACCTGGCTCGAGACGGTGAAGCGCACCGACATCGGATCGACTGGCGTACCATTGCGATAGAGTTCGTAATGGAGGTGCGGCCCTGTCGAAAGCCCGGTCGATCCGACATAGCCGATCACCTGCCCGGCGCGCACCCGC
>JAGWUU010000313.1 GCA_028868335.1 Sphingomonadales bacterium
CTGCCTTACAAATCTGGGAATTCGCTGCCAGTCAGCTCTCAGAATTGAAGGAATATCCACAGAACTATTTGCACTTGGTTCACAGCGAAAGCGTCTAGATAAAGCTTTTAATACTAAAGCAAAAAGTGTTGTTTCGTTAGATATGATTGATAATAATCCTAATATTATTGCACATAGAACATTTGATTTGGAAAACCATGATCTGCAAAAGATCGGATGGCTCTTAAGAATTATTGTGCACGGAACTGAAAAACTTTCCATTCCTGACGAATGGACGCATCTGTGCAAGTATGCGTCGGTTGACACAGCTTAATGACTATTCCCTCGACCCGCCTTGCCCAGATCGCCGCCCGCTTCGCCGAGATCGAGGCGCGGCTGGCGAGCGGCACGCTTGAGGGCAAGGATTTCGTCGCCGCGAGCCGCGACTTTGCCGAGCTGGAGCGGGTGGCCAGGGTCGCCGCCGAGGTTACCGCGATGCGCGGGGAAATGGCCTCGCTTGCCGAGCTTGACGATCCGGAAATGCGCGAACTGGCCGAAGAGGAACTGGCCCGGCTGAAAGTCGATCTGCCCGAGGCCGAACACCGCCTTGCGCTCGCCATGCTGCCGCGCGATGCCGCCGATGCCCGTTCGGCCATGCTTGAAATCCGCGCCGGGACCGGGGGCGACGAGGCGGCGCTGTTCGCCGCCGACCTGCTGCGGATGTACGAACGCTTCGCCGCCGAGCAGGGCTGGCGGATCGAGCTGGTCAGCGCCAACGCCAGCGACATCGGCGGCTTCAAGGAAGTGGTCGCGCAGATCGCCGGCAACGGCGTCTTTGCCAAGTTGAAGTTCGAAAGCGGGGTCCACCGGGTCCAGCGCGTGCCGGTGACTGAAAGCGGCGGGCGGATCCACACCAGCGCGGCGACCGTCGCCGTGCTGCCCGAACCCGACGAGGTGGATGTCTCGATCGACGACCGCGACCTCAAGATCGATGTTTACCGCGCGTCGGGCGCGGGCGGGCAGCACGTCAACACCACCGATTCGGCGGTGCGGATCACGCACCTGCCGACCGGCACCGTCGTCACCTGCCAGGACGGGCGCAGCCAGCACAAGAACAAGGCCCAGGCGATGCAGGTGCTGCGCGCCCGCCTGTTCGAGGCGCAGCGCGATGCCGCGCAGGGCGAGGAAGCCGCCGCGCGCAAGGCGATGGTCGGTTCGGGCGACCGCAGCGAACGCATCCGCACCTACAACTTCCCGCAAGGGCGCGTCACCGATCACCGCATCAATCTGACGCTGCACCGCCTGCCCGAGATTCTCGAGGGCGCCGGGCTTGGCGAGCTGGTCGATGCCCTGATCGCCGAGGACCAGGCCAAGCGGCTTGCGGCGCTGGGAGAGTGAGTCTGGCGCCGCCCCAGACCGTTGCCCAGGCGATCCGCGCCGCCACCGAGATTCTCGGTGCGAGGACTGACGGCGCCCGGTTCGACGCCGAATTGCTGATGGCCCACGCGCTGGGGGTGAGCCGGTCCGACCTCTTCCTGCGGCGGATGGGCGATCCGGCGCCAGAAGCCTTCGCCGCGCTGGTCGCCCGCCGCGCCGCGCATGAACCAATCGCCTATATTCGCGGCCATCAGGAGTTCTTTGGGCTGTCGTTCCGCGTCACCAGCGATGTGCTGATCCCGCGCGGCGACAGCGAAACGGTGGTCGAGGCGGCGCTGGCCGCGCGGCCCGATGCGCGGCGCGTGCTCGATTGCGGAACGGGCACCGGGGCCTTGCTGCTCGCCGTGCTGGACAGCCTGCCGCATGCGCGGGGGATCGGTATCGACCGTTCGCAGGCGGCGCTGGCGGTGGCACAGGACAACGCCCGGTCGCTTGCGCTGGACGAGCGCGCGCAGATGCGTCTCGCCGACTGGGACCGCCCCGGCTGGGCAGCGAACCTTGGCCGGTTCGACCTGGTCCTCGCCAACCCGCCCTATGTCGAACAGGACGCCGAGCTGGCGCTCTCAGTGCGCGAACACGAACCGGCAGGCGCGCTTTTTGCAGGGGAGGACGGCCTCGACGCCTATCGCGTCCTCGTGCCGCAACTGCCCGGCCTGCTGTCGCCGGGCGGGGTCGCACTGGTCGAAATCGGCGCGACTCAGGCCGATGCCGTGTCTGAAATCGGGGTCGCCGCAGGGCTTGAATCGCGCCGCCATCGCGATCTGGCGGAAAAATTTCGGGTGATTGAATTCACGATTTCGCTTGGCAAGGACCTTTCCAGCGCTTAAATCAGACACAGGCCAGCGCCGGTCCGCTCTTTCGTTGACCCGTAGGCCAATTCCAACATTTGCGATTCGGCGGTGCTGATGCCGCGCAAAATGCAGATGTCGGGACCACGAAGCGCGATAGTGCGCCCGTGGCATAGGGTCATGCGGCCAGACGGGCACAACGCCAAGCGGTCGCCGGGTTAGGGATTGCGTACCCTTGAACAACAATCGTGGGAATAACCGTCGGCGTGGCCGGGGTAACCGTCAGAATGGCGGCGGCCAGCAGTTGAACCGTATCGACAGCCGGGCGCGCGGCAATGCGCCCCAGCTTCTCGAAAAGTATCGCAAGCTGGCGCAGGACGCGCACCTCAATGGTGATCGGGTCCAGTCCGAATATTACCTGCAATTCGCGGATCACTATTTCCGGGTCATCGCCGATACCCGCATGCGTCAGGAAGAGCAGCGCAACCGCCCACACGGCGAGCGCTGGCAGGACGATGGCGACGATGCGGGCGATTTCTCCCACGAGAGCGATTTCCCCAGTTTCGACCAACCGGCCTTCCCCCGCCAGCAACGCGAGGACCGTCCGCGCCGGGACGACCGCAGCCAGCGCGACGAGCGCGAGGACGAATCGTCCGGCCAAGGCAGCAACGACGAGCGGGACGACGACGGCGAGGATGGCGA
>JAGWUU010000314.1 GCA_028868335.1 Sphingomonadales bacterium
GATCCCGTCGGGCACGCGCGGCCAGGTCGGCGCCCATTCGCGGCGGCCGGACAGGGTGCCATCCGCGGCAATATCGAGCGCGGTGAGCCGTCCGCCCAGCGTCTCGCCCACCACCAGCATTTCGCCATCGGGTTTGATCACCATGCCGTTGGGAAAGCTGAAACGCTCGCCGGGCGCGGCATCGCTGACGGTGCCATCGGGCTGGACCAGCGCGAGCATGGTCTTGGGATGGTCGGCCAGCACGCTTTCCACTCCGCGCGCGTGGATGTCCGCGTCGAGATCGAAACCGAAGTTGCCGACATAGGCCCGGCCCTCAGCATCGACCACCATGTCGTTGCACAGGAACGCCGAATGATCGGCCAGATCGGCGTGCAATTCAAACCGTCCGTCCGGCCAGCGCCGCCACACCTGGCGCAGCTCCATCCGCACCACCAGAAGCGAGCCATCGGGCATCCAGCCCAGGCCAGAGGGGCGACCTTCGATTTCCAGTTCGGTGCGCAGGTCCCCGGCGAGATCGACCGAGCAGACGCGGTGAGCAAAGAAATCGGAGAACCACAACCGTCCGCGATGCCAGCGCGGCCCCTCGCCGAAGTAGATGCTGGAGGCGAGGGTGCGCAGGTTGTGCTTCATCGATCAGTGTCCTGACGGGTCGTTGAATTCCTCCGGTATCCAGGCGTTTACGATGCCGCCGTCAATCGGAATCGTCGTGCCGACCACGTAATCGCCCGCGCGGCTGGCGAGGTAGATCGCCCCGCCGGCAATGTCCTCGGCGACGCCGACCCGCTTGTAGGGAATGCCGCGGGCCGACCCTTCCGGGTTATTCGCCGCGGCCTTGTTCATCTCGCTGGGATAGGCACCCGGCGCGATCGCGGTGCAGACGATGTTGTCCTTGATCAGCCGCGCCGCCATGCGCTTGGTCAGGTGGATCACCGCGGCCTTGCTGGCCTGGTAGGAATAGGTTTCCCACGGATTGGGGCGCAGCCCGTCGATCGAGGCGATGTTGATCACCTTGGCCGGATGATCGAAGCTGCCCGCCGCCTTGAGCAGGGGGTAAAGCGCCTGGGTCAGGAAGAACAGGCTCTTGACGTTGAGGTCCATCACCTTGTCCCAACCGGCCTCGGGAAACTGGCCGAACTCTGCCCCCCAGGCGGCGCCGGCATTGTTCACCAGCACATCGAGCCGGGCCTCGCGGGTCTGGAGTTCGCGGGCCAGCGCCTTCACATCCTCCATCTGGCTGAGGTCGCCGGGCAGGCCGACGACCTTGCCGGGATAGGTGGTGTTGAACTCGGCCTCGGTCTCGGCGAGCTGCTCGCGCTTGCGGGCGGTGATGTAAACCCGATCGCAACCCGCGGCGAGGAAGCCTTCGAGCAGCATCTTGCCGATGCCCCGGCTGCCCCCGGTAATCAGGGCGACCTTGCCTTCAAGGCTGAAGAGTTTCGAAAAATTCATCCCAATTCTCCCGTCATCCCCGCGACGACGGGGATCGCTGGCCGGATCAATTCGACGCTGCGACCGGCGGGCAGCGGCCCCGGGTCAGGCCCGGGACGACGATTCAATATCCGCTGAGCTTCGCAACCCGTTCGGCATGGTAATAGGCATCGCCCATGAACTCGGCGAGCGCGCGGTCGCGCTTCATGAACAGGCCGATGTCGTATTCGTCGGTCATGCCGATCCCGCCGTGCATCTGCACGCCTTCCTTGACCGCAAGGCTTGCCGCCTTGCCCGCCTTGGCCTTGGCGACCGAAACCATCAGGTCGGCCTTCTCGCTTCCGGCGTCGAGCAGTTGCTGCGCCTTGATCGTCGCGGCGCGGGCGATCTCAATCTCGGAATAGAGGTGCGCGGCGCGGTGCTGGAGCGCCTGGAACTCGCCGATCAGCTTGCCGAACTGCTTGCGCTGCTTGAGGTAGGTAGTGGTCATGTCAAAGGCACCCGAGGCGACCCCGACGCTTTCCGCCGCCGCGCCGACGCGCCCGGCATTGAGCACCCGGTTCAGCAGGGCGCGCCCGCCGTCGACCTCACCGATCACGGCGTCAGCGGTCAGCTCGACGTTTTCGAGCTTCAGGTGGGTGGCCATCGACGAATCGACCAGCCGGACCGAATCCTGGGTGAGCCCGGCGGCATCCTTCGGCACGGCGAACAAGGTGATCCCCTCGCCATCGTCATCCGATCCTGCGGTGCGCGCGGCGACCACGATCATGTCGGCCGAAGCGCCCTGGATCACGAAGGTTTTGGCGCCATCGAGGCGGAAGCCATTGCCGTGACGTTGCGCGCGGGTGGCGATCCGTTCGGGGCGGTGCTTGCGCCCTTCGTCGATGGCTACGGCAAAGACGCTCTCGCCCGCCAGCAGCCCGGGCAGGTAGCGCCCGCGCAGTTCCCCGCTCGACGCGCCAAGTGCGGTGGCGGCGACCACGGCGCTGGTCAGGAATGGCGACGGGGTGAGATTGCGCCCGATCTCCTCAAGCACGATCCCGGCCTCGACATTGCCCATGCCAAGGCCGCCGTCAGCCTCGGACACGAGGATGCCGGTCAGTCCCAGTTCCGCGAACTGCTTCCACAGCGCATGGCCGAACCCGTCCTTGCACTGAATATCGCGAAAATGGCGGAGTTGCTTGGCGATGGCGCCCTCATCGGCGAGGAAACCGCGCGCAGTGTCGGCGAGCATCGCCTGATCTTCGGAGTGGTAGAGCGGCACAGGAGCCTCCTTGAAATGTTCCGTCATCCCGGGCCCGACCCGGGATCCCGCTTGTTCTGGCCCGCCGCAGGAAGGAAGCGGGACCCCGGGTCAAGCCCGGGGCGACGTGGGATTGCCGTGCGGCCCTACGCCCCCGGCAGGTCGAGGATACGCTTGGAAATAACGTTGAGCATCACCTCGCTGGTGCCGCCCTCGATCGAATTGGCCTTGGT
>JAGWUU010000315.1 GCA_028868335.1 Sphingomonadales bacterium
AGCATCGAGCAGACCATGGTCGCGATGCAGAAGGCGCAGATCGGTTTCCAGACGGTGCTGCAGGTCCGCAACAAGTTGGTGGCGGCCTATACCGACATCATGAACATGAATGTGTAGCGGCGCCCGCGCGCTCGACCGATCGATGTCTCGGCCATACCGGCGCCGCCAATCGTCGTATCGACAATGCGCGCGTGGGTGCGGCGAATCGGTGCCCGGATCGACGGGCAGTCCTTCAAACTGATATTCGGAAAAAGCAATGCCTAAACCCGACGCATCGTACTTCGACGGCATCAACGAGAAGCTGCTCCTGGCCATCCCGTCCGATGCGGTCAACATCATCGAGTTCGGCTGCGCCAACGGCCGGCTCGGCGCGGCATTCAAGAGCCGGCATCCCGCTGCCCGGTGGACCGGCATCGACGTGAACGACGACGCGATTCAGGTCGCCCGCCAGCACCTGGATGCCGTCTTCAAGATCGACCTGAACGGCACCCACGTCCCGGAGTTGCGGGGCGACTACGACTGCATCGTCTTCGGCGACCTGCTGGAGCACCTGGCAGATCCCGAGTCCTTCCTCGATGGGCTCGCCTCGATCGGCAATCCGGACACGAGACTCGTCTGTTGCATTCCCAACATGTGCCATGCGAGCGTGATCGAACGCATGCTGGCGGGCGACATGTCCTACGATGAAAACGGTCTCCTCGACGCGACGCATTTGCGCTTCCTCTCGCCCGCCTCCGTATTCAAGATGTTGCTGGACAGCGGCTGGCTTCCGGGCATCGTCGATCAGTACGTCGTGGGCCATGCGAAGAATTACGTGGACAGCCTGGTCCAGGCTGGAGCGACGCTCGGCATTCCGACCAACACCACCCTGAAGCACGTGCTCGCCTATCAACTGATCATCGATTGCAGGAAGAGTCGACGGGCGAAGGCGCCTCCCGATCCCGGCGTGAAGCTGAGCGTGGTGGTTCCCGTCAACAACACGCAGCAGTTCAGTCTGAACGTGGGGCGTTCACCCGGATTGAAGGAGATCGATGCGCAGATCCTCCCGGTTCAGGGGGCAGCGAATCCGGCCGAAGCGCTCGATTTCGGGGGCAAGCACACCGACTCGGAATGGCTGTTGTTCTGTCACCAGGACGTCTACGTTCCAAAGGGGAGCGGGAAGCTGATGCAGGAACTGCTTTCATCCATCCCCGCGGACAAGAGACGGAGCACCCTCATCGCGTTTGCCGGACTCCTGGGCGGCGAAGCCGTGAATGCGTCGACGCAGCGCGGATTGGTCATCGACAGGACGAGTCGATTCGATCACGAAGCGGGGCTCAGCCCTGTATCCGTCGACGAATTTGCCATCGTCGTATCGAGAGACAGCATTCATCGCATCGACGGATCCATCGGCTGGCACGCCTGGGCGACGGATCTCTGTCTCGCATCGGCGAGGAGAGGGGACGATGCGGAAATCATCGTCGCACGGGTTCCGATGTTCCACAATTCCTACAACGACTCCGTCTTGCCAGCGGAGTTCTTCTCGTCGATCCGGCGGATCTTTGGGAAATATCCAGAACTCTCCCGGATTCAAACGTTGAACGGAGACTTCCTGCGTGAAAGTGCGGCCGCGCCTTAGAGCACGCCGGTTCGGTGCTGCGTATTGACAATGCCCAGATCCGCGAATCACGCCAGCCCGGCGAACCCGTCTTGCGGGCCGTGGACTCGAAGCAGATTATCCGGGAACATCATGCAAGGCTTTGCACTCGTCATTCTCAGTCGACCCAATTACCCGCACTCGGAGGCCTTCCGGGAAACGGCGGAAACCCTCTATTTCGGCCTGCGGCGATGCGGCGTCGACGTGACGTGGTCGGACACCCCGTTCACCGCAGACAGGGTTCCGATCGTGTTCGGCGCCAATCTGGCATCCGACGTTTCCGAACTGCCGGCGCATGCGGTGATCTTCAATCTCGAGCAGGTCGAGAACGGATCGGCGTGGATGCGGGAGCCCTACTTCACGTTGCTGAAGACGCACGAGGTCTGGGACTACTCGAAGCGCAACATCGAAATGCTGCGCGCGATGGGTATCTCGAACGTCCGCCACTTGGCGCTGGGCCACGTGCCGGAGATCGAGCGGATTCCGTCGGCACCCCGGGATATCGACGTGCTGTTCTACGGTTCGATGAATCCGAGGCGCCAGCGCATCATCGATGAACTTCGCGCCGCCGGCCTCGCGGTGACCGCGGTCTTCGGCATTTATGGCGCGGAGCGCGACGCGCTGATTGCGCGCTCGCGCATCGTGCTGAATGTGCACTTCTACGACTCGAAGATTTTCGAGATCGTTCGCGTCTCCTATCTCCTGGCCAACGGCGCATGCGTCGTTTCGGAGGCCGGCAACGATGCGATGGAGCAGGACTATGCCGATGTCGTGGCGTTCGCTCCCTACGATGGCCTGGTTGCCCGCTGCCGTGAACTGCTGGCCGATCCGCAGGCGCGCGCCGCGCTCGCCGACCGAGGTCGCGAACTGATGCGCAGCCTGCCCCAGGAAGCATTTCTCGCCCTGCTGTTGAACTCCAGAGGACAACCCGCCATGCCTGTACGGACACAACCTACCATCCTGAATATCGGAAGCGGCAAGGATTGGAAGCCCGAGTGCATCAACATCGACATCTCGCCCGAGTGGAACCCGGATCTCGTCTACGACCTCAACGTCGTCCTTCCTCCCGAGGGCATTCGCTTCGCGACAGAACGCTTCGGCGAGGTGCATCTGGGAGACGAGAGTTGCGACTCGATCGTCTGCAATGACGTGCTCGAGCACCTCACCCAGCTGACCAACGCGATGAACACCTTCGTGAGACTGCTCAAGCCGGGAGGCGTCTTGAATGCAAGCGTGCCCTACGACCTGTCGTGGGGAGC
>JAGWUU010000316.1 GCA_028868335.1 Sphingomonadales bacterium
GACGAAGCGCTCGACATCACCCGGCGGACGATCGGCTATACCAACCACACCCTGCTGCCCGAAGCGCTCGAGACCTGGCCGTTGCCGCTGTTCGAGCGGCTGCTGCCGCGCCACATGCAGATCGTCTATGCGATCAACAGCCGGGTGCTGAAGGAAGCGCACGGCGCGGGGCTTGACGATGCTGCGGTGGCGGCGATCTCGCTGATCGGCGAGGGTGGTGAGCGCCGCGTGCGGATGGCCAACCTGGCCTTCGTCGGCGCGCACAGCGTCAACGGCGTCGCGGCCCTTCACACCGAGCTGATGAAGACCACGGTTTTCTCCGACCTCCACCGGCTTTACCCCACGCAGATCAACAACAAGACCAACGGGGTCACGCCGCGCCGCTGGTTGCAGCAGTGCAATCCCGGCCTGACCGCGCTGCTGCGCGAGGCGATCGGCGACGGCTTCCTTGACGATACCGCGCAACTGGCAAAGCTCAACGCGCTGGCCGACGATGCGGCGCTTCAGGAAAAGGCGGCGGCGGTCAAGCGGATGAGCAAGGTTTCGCTCGCCGCACACCTGGCCGACCTGACCGGGATCGAACTCGATCCCGATGCGCTGTTCGACGTCCAGATCAAGCGCATCCACGAATACAAGCGCCAGTTGCTCAACCTGATCGAGACCGTTGCCCTCTATGACGAGATCCGCAGCCACCCTGAGCGCGACTGGGTTCCACGGGTCAAGATCTTCGGCGGCAAGGCGGCGGCGAGCTATCACAACGCCAAGCTGATCATCAAGCTGGCCGGCGACGTCGCGCGGCGGGTCAATTCCGATCCCGCCGTCGGCGGGCTGCTCAAGGTGGTGTTCGTACCCAACTACAACGTCAGCCTGGCCGAACGGATCATCCCGGCGGCTGACCTGTCGGAGCAGATCAGCACCGCCGGGATGGAGGCATCCGGCACCGGCAACATGAAGTTCGCGCTCAATGGCGCGCTGACCATCGGCACGCTCGATGGCGCCAACATCGAGATCAAGGACCGCGTGGGCGATGACAACATCGTGATCTTCGGCCTCACCGCCGACGAAGTCGCGGCAAAGCGCGCCAACGGTTACAACCCCCGCGCTGTGATCGAGGGCAACCGCGAGCTGAAGCAGGCGGTGAACTCGATCGCCTCGGGGGTGTTCTCACCCGACGATCCGGCCCGCTATGCCGATCTGATGGGCGGGCTCTATGACCATGACTGGTTCATGTGCGCGGCCGATTTCGAGAGCTATGCGGCGGCCCAGCGGGCGGTCGACAGCCGTTGGCGCGATCCCGTCGGCTGGCGTGCGGCGACGTTGCGCAATGTTGCCAATGTCGGCTGGTTCTCGTCCGACCGAACAATCGGCGAATACGCCAGGGAGATCTGGGGGGTGAAGTGAAGCCGTCAAAGGCCGCCATCGCAGCGCTGCTCGACGGCGTCCACGCCGATCCCTTCGCCCTGCTCGGAATCCACGCCGGGCCAGATGGAACTTTCGCCCGCGCCCTGCTGCCGGGAGCCGAGGAAGCCAGCGCCTTCACCCTCAAGGGCGCGGCCTTGGGCAAGCTGGTGCGGGTTGACGAGCGCGGACTGTTCGAAGGGCCGATCAAGGGCAAGCCGCGCCCGGTAAAGTACCGATGCCGCGCCGCGGGCAGCGAATGGTGGATCACCGATCCCTATTCGTTCGGCCCGGTGCTTGGCCCGACCGACGATTTCCTGATCAACGAGGGAACCCACCGGCGCCTGTTCGACAAGCTTGGCGCCCATTGCATCCACCACGAAGGCGCTGACGGGGTACACTTCGCGGTATGGGCGCCCAACGCCCGGCTGGTCAGCCTGGTCGGCGATTTCAACGATTGGGACCATCGCCGTCACCCGATGCGGAGGCGCGCGGACATTGGGGTGTGGGAATTGTTCCTGCCCGAGATCGGCGAAGGGCGGGCCTACAAGTACCGGATCGTCGGCGCCGATGGCGCGGTCCAGCCGCTGAAGGCCGATCCCTTCGCCTTCGCCTCGGAACTGCGCCCCAGGACCGCCTCGCTCACCACCCGCACCGGCAAGACCGACTGGGGTGATCAGGCCCATCGCGATTTCTGGGCCAAGGCCGATCCGCGCCGCCAGCCGATCTCGATCTACGAGGTCCACGCCGGATCGTGGCAGCGCGATGAAAATGGCTGGTTCCTGCCGTGGGACGAACTGGCCGCGCGGCTGATTCCCTATGTCGTCGACATGGGTTTCACCCATATCGAGTTCCTGCCGATCAGCGAATATCCCTACGATCCGTCGTGGGGCTATCAGACCACCGGGCTCTATGCGCCCACGGCCCGGTTCGGCGATCCGCAGGGTTTCGCCCGCTTCGTCGACGGGGCGCACCGGGCCGGGATCGGGGTGCTGATCGACTGGGTGCCCGCCCACTTCCCGACCGACGAGCATGGCCTTGCCCACTTTGACGGAACGGCGCTCTACGAACACGAGGATCCGCGCCTCGGCTTCCATCCCGACTGGAACACGGCGATCTACAACTTCGGACGGCGCGAGGTAGCGGGCTTTCTCGTCAACAATGCGCTGTTCTGGGCCGAGCGCTATCATGTTGACGGGATGCGCGTCGATGCGGTCGCATCGATGCTCTACCGCGACTATTCGCGCAAAAGCGGGGAGTGGATCCCGAATCCCGAGGGCGGGCGCGAGAACTGGGAAGCGGTCGATTTCCTGCGCGCGACCAACAAGGCGCTCTATTCCAGCCACGCCGGCATCATCACCGTGGCCGAGGAAAGCACCGCCTGGCCGGGCGTCTCGCAACCCGCCTACGACGAAGGCCCCCGCACCGCGCTGGGCTTCGGCTTCAAGTGGAACATGGGCTTCATGCACGACACGCTGAAGTACATGGCGCGCGA